>CAZHDQ010000480.1:0-3045 GCA_964531595.1 uncultured Anaeromyxobacteraceae bacterium | reverse complement strand
CCCGTTCCCCGGCGGCGGGCTGCCGGCACGGCGGGCTGTCGGTGAGCCCGTATGCAATCTGCGCCGCGTCGTGTCCGCAGTTGGGCACGCGCGCGTAGTAGTCTGCCGGACGGCGCCGGCGCGCCTTCTCGCGGCTCATGGCCTGGGCGCGACTGCGGTCGTTCCAGAAGTCCGGGCGGGCGCTTTCCTCGTCGAGCTCGGCGATGCGACTCAGTTTGGCCGCGCGGTCAAAGATACCTCCCGAGGACCTCGGTCCTCTCACGGAGGTTAGCAATACGATCCTTCAGGGGGTCGAACATGGGGATGAACCTTGAAACGAGCCGCGCGAAGTGTGCCCCGGCGGTCGGTCGATGTCAATCGGAGGGACGGGTCAGTGGTGCAATGGAGCGGTCCACTCGGGCTGGTCTGGCGGTTCGGTGCCTGTCAGCATCTCGCGCCACGCCTCGTCGGTCAGTCGGTCGTTCATGGGGTGCGGGAACTCATAATAGGTGAATGCCGGCCCGATCGAGGCCGTGATGGCTCCACCAGGGGCCTTGTGCAGCACCAACACCCAGTCCAGGTTACCGACCGCTTCCTCAAGAACCGTCTTCGTGTTGCCGTCCGTGTGGACGTCGGCGACCAGAGAGGCCCGCAGCCCGTCTCCGGCAACCTCCGGCTGCACGGGTTCGCCGGGATCCGCGGGTGGTTCGGTGAACACCTGGGCCAAGTCCATCACGATTCCGGCGTACGTGTCAGGGAAGCCTTCGATCACTGCCTGCTGCGCCTCGGTCAGGGCGCGACCTTCGACTTCGGCGATTGCGATGTCTCGCAGACCCTCCAGCAGTGCCTGCGTCCGATCCATCGTAGGCACGATGCCCGCCGGCAAGACGCCCAGCGAGGCCAGCCCGTCCTTGGTGAACGCGGTCAGGAATGCCAGTCGGTGGAACAGTCCGGGCACGGGCTCGACATAGCCTCCGAACGCCGGCGGAAATCCAGTCCCGGCCCCGGGCGTGTACGGCTGCTTGACGTACAGGATCGTGTCGTGTCGCAACTGGGTCCAGGAAGCCAGCGCCGTGCGCAACTGTTTCAGGCGCCACTTCGGCGTTGTTGTGAACGTCGGCCACCCAGCGCCCGTTTCCGCCAGCAGCGGCTTTAGTGCGTGAAGCCAGGACCAGTAGGCGTTTTGCGTCCAATCGGCCTTGGTGTAGTCCGCGAATTCGGCCTTCAGGCCGTCGACCACGGACCGGAACGCGCAGTACCTTTCGTCCATGGCAAGGATCTCATCAGCCTGCGCGCTACCGAGGATGCTCATCACGTCCAGGCCCCGCGACAGCAGCCGGCAGGGACCGTACGGCCCAAAATCGACCCCGTTGGCGCACACGCAGTTGATCTGGTCCTGGTCGATGTCGTCGCAGGCGGTCGATTCATCGATACCGCAGGTGCTGCGCAGGCCGGCGTATTCCGGGGAAGTCGTATCCACCTTGACGTATGGCGACACGGTTTGCCCCATCAGGTAGCCGTCGGGCGTGAACCGCTGTCCCATGAATCGGAAGCCCTGTGTTTCCTTCGTCACATCTTGGTACATGGACAGCATCCCGGACAGGATCGCCGGCGACCGCAATCGGCGCAGTTCATCTTTCAGTGCTGCCAGCGCCCCGGCATCGGCCAGCACCGTGACATCCGCTTCGCCCAGCGCCTCCCGGATCGCGCCCTCGTATTCCGAGAACGTCAGGTCGTCGGCCGCGCCCACAAAGAATCCGGTGACCCGGTACAGCCGGAACCAGCGGTCCGCCAGTGGGACCTGGCCGCCGTCGACATCGACCGCCAAGTGTGTCATCAGCAGCGTCGCCAGCACCGCCTGCAGCGTCTCGGTGTCGGATGCGATGCGGAACGGGATGCGGCCCAGCCACATCACGGCCTTGAAGTAACGTTTTAGTTCCTCGGACTGGGTGTAGTGTCCGCGTGGGACGTACTGGCTGAAGTCCTCGCAGCCGCAATACCATCCCTGTTCGTTGCACTCGTGCTGGACCACCGGGTCGCAGACCAGACAGGCCTCCGGACAGCCGCGCACGAAGATCGGATTAGGTTCGAAACCGGCGTGGTCGTTTATCAGCGCGACGGTTGCAGCGACATCGGCGCCCACGTCGTCTGGGACGGTCCATTCCGGGTCCAGCACGGCGGCGCATACGGCGTAGAACGCACGGTTCCGGACCGCGGCCTCGCGCAAATCGCCCTGGAGTGACGCCGCCTGGCCGCCGGACGCCTCGGCCATCGTTTTGCACATCGCGGTCACGTCGTCGACGAAGTATCGGGCCTCGGCGTTCTTGAGCAACTGGTCGAAAAACAGGTGGTACAGGTGTAGCACCGAGTCCGACGTGACCAGGATGTGGTTGCCGCCGACCGAGTCCTTGAGTTGTTTGTAGGCGTCCTCGAATCGATCCGTGGCCGGAGTGGCCGGCAGCGCCGCGACCCCATCGGCCAAGAGCGCCTGGATGGTGCCGAATCCGGCGTCGTTCAGGAATGCATTGATTGGGGCCAGGTTCGCGACGTCGCCCTCGGCCACCGGTAGGCCCAGAGACGGCGCGGCGGGAACCAGTGCCATATCGTCCTCGACCAGTGTGGACAGCGGTGTCGCGGACACGGGTGCGCTGCGTTGGCCGGGTAGCAAAAGGCTAGGATCAGCCGTCACGTCAGGCGCGGAGCCCGGATCCCAGGGACCCGGATCCAGCGGGCCTAGGTCGTGGGACAAACCCGGATCGACCGTTCCCGGATCGACGATTCCCAAATCAATGACCGCCCCCGAGTCCGGACCGTCTGTTCCCCCAGAGCACGCGACGAACGCCAGGACCAGCAAGCAGGACGATAATCGGGTGCAGCGCATGAAAGGCCTCCTCGTTTCCGTAAACGCTGTCATTATAGTGTTTCGGTCATCGCATTCCCACTCCCTCGGCTCGGTCCGCCGGCCGTGGTGACTAGCCAGATATGTGGATTCTGGTTTCCTCCATCCGTTGGGTCCGCTAGAATCCGCAGCGGGTTGAAGGGACTCTGCCAGCGGTTCGTCGTCGA
>CAZHDQ010000479.1:0-3048 GCA_964531595.1 uncultured Anaeromyxobacteraceae bacterium | reverse complement strand
CCAGACCGGGACTGTGCAGAACCGCATGAACCCGCGCCCCGCGAGCCGTCGCGTGCGCACGCGACTCAAGGACCATGAAACCCGCCCCTTCGCCCATCACGAAACCCTTGCGGGTGGCGTCGAACGGTCGCGACATCGCCGCAGGATCGTCATCCGCGTCCGCCAGCGCCATCAATGCCGCGAATCCGTTGCAGTCCAGCACACTCAAGGACGAATCGCCCGCGCCTGCAACGACGACGTCGCACGCGCCGGACGCGATCAGATGCCAAGCCGTGTGCAGGGCGTATAACCCCGACGAGCACGCGGTGGACACGACCATCGAGGGCCCCTGCGCGCGCTCCTTCAGGCTGATCCACGCCGCCGGCGCGCTAGCCATGTTCTTCAGGATGCGGTTGCTGTCGGGCCCATCGGGCGGCGGTACGTAGCCTGTCCCTGTCGCACCTGCGACCACGCCGAATCGCTCACGATCCGCAGCGCCGAGTTCCAGTCCGGCGTCGTCTAGCGCCATCCGGGCCGTCACCAGCGAAATCATCGTTCCCCGGGTCATCTGGGCACGGCTGCGCGGCTTGATTTGCGCCCTCAATAGCGCGTCCGCACCTTCGGGCAGTTCCACGCCGACCGGGACCTCGACGCCCGCCGTGTCGAACAGGGTGTAGCGCCGCGCCACTCGCCGGCCTTCAACCAACCCCTGCCACGAAGACTCCAGATCCAACCCGACCCCGGTCATCAGACCCAGGCCGGTTACCACTATATTTCGACGATCCATCGATTACCTCTCAATGGTCCCCGTCCGCACCCAGGCCATCTGCGACGCCCTCCGGAACCGGCACCGGCGCGTCGGCGACCGGGTCCCAAAACGCAACACGACTGCGCCCCCGCGCCAGCAGATCGCCGCAGCGCCGCACTTCGTAGCGCAGGGAAACGATCCACGCGTCGGCCTCGACAACCTCGGCCCACACCTCCAGCGCATCGCGCAGGCGGGCGGGCCGACGGAAGCGCACCGCGACATCGTACATCACCGGGTGCGGACCCGCGCCGGTCAGTGGCACGCCGGCCGCTTCCAGCAACCGCAGGCGGGCGCGCTCCAGGTACGACACGATCCGCGCGTGGTTCACGATACCGAAGGCGTCGACGTCCTCGAACTCGACCATCACTGGGACAACCACCCGCCGCTTCATGCGTTCCTCCCGATCACCAGGACCTCGACGACGCATTCATCATCCGCCCAGGACACGCGCGCCCAGGCCGAGATGACGCCGGTCTCGGCCGCCAGTGCTGGATCCAGTTCCAGTTCCTGCACCTCGCTGGCCGGATCCCACAGCAGCCGGCAGGCCCGGGGGTCCATAGGTACACGAACTGCCTTGAAAAAGGCCTCCTTGGCGCAGAAGGACGCACAATATCCACGAGCCGCATCTGGAAGCCCGTCGCAGTGTAAGGCCTCGCGTTCGGAAAATACCAACGGAAGGGGATGGTCATTGGGTCCAAAGCCGGAGAAACGCCCCGAGGATTCAGCGTCGATCCCGACACCGATCAGCGGACCGGTAAGATTAAAGGTCCAAATTGATGATGTCATCGCCGTGCCGGACAACCGCCTGCGACAATTCGACCACCTGTCCGATCGTGGCCGCGGGCTTCTTCATCAGGTGCCGCGCCAGGGTCTTCAGGTCGATCCCGATTCCGTAGCGTTTCCGAACCTTCTCCAGCAGCGACAGGAACATCAGGGAATCACCCTCCAGTTCCTCGATGATGCGAGTAGAATCCGACAGTTCAGCCCGATCAACATCGCACTCCCCGGCGAAGAAGTCGAACACCATTTCGCGGATTTCCTGCGTGATTTCCTGCGTGATCTCGGCCATGTCCCCCTTCCCTCCAGGGTCCCTGCACCCTGTGGCATGAATCCGGCGTGTTCAAAGCTCGTGAACCTGCGCTATTGTTTCGAGGCGACTTTAAATGTCAAGACGGCGAGCCGTCCAGAATCCACCTATTAGAAGCAGCCACCTGCACGACGTCGCACGATTCTGGTAGGATGCGCCGCGATGGACGACGGGCACGACTCCTACCCGAACGACAAGATCCTCTGCGAAGGGCGATTCACGCGGTACGTCGTGGCGTGCATGCGTAACTGCCCGAATCGAAACCATTGCAAGGAATTTTGGGCGTTCTTTGAGGAACGGGGCATCACGCCCGTCGAGTACTCCAACCGAAACGGAATTGGAGAAAGCGTCATGAAACGGATCGTGTTCGACTGTGACCGCTGCGGGAAGAAGGACATTGGGGAACCGCTGTCCGCGTTCCACACTGGGGGCGACGACGAGGGGCAACGCCTCCCCGAATCCGAGTTCGCCGCCCAGATCCAAGGGTTTGGGCCGCTGCACTGCTCGGAGCAGTTTGTGGCCGGCGTGATGGACCTGCTGAAGGCCGAACTGGCCTGGGAACACTACTGCGGCCCCTGCTTCCGCAAGGTGGTCTCGGGTGCCGGGACAATCGTCGGCCGGGCCCCCCGCAAGAACCCGGCTGCCGTATCGGCCCAAACGCCCCTGGCACAGGCGCTGGCGCAACGCAACCGACCCGAGGTCAAGGTCGCCCGCATCGACGACGAGCCTTTGCCGGCCGCCGTTGCCGCAAGGCCGGCAACCCGGGGGCGCAAGGGGCGCTAGGACTGACCGTCCAAAGCGATCGCGGGTGCAAATGCCGGATCTCGCGGCCCCAGGGGACGGTCGCCGAGGGGCGTCACCGGTCCGTCACTCGGTCGCGTTGACTGCCGCGTTCTGCCCGGCCCAGGCCAGGCTGAATCCACGTGCGTCCAGCCTTCGCCCTGAGCCTCCAGCAGGTAAGTCATCTGGCCCTGGGGCAGCGTGTGCAGTTCTCAATGCCCCTGATCCGCCAGCCGCAGCATCGCCTTCTTGATCTCAGCATGCGATCAGGGAAACGAAACGCTCTTGAATGGGCCGGCTTCCCGTGTTACCACGAGCCCCGGGTTCGAAGGCCCGCACCCTTGACCCGAATTTGCAGGAGCATCATGAGCAACACATCCCGACTGTGGCCCAT
>CAZHDQ010000478.1:1262-3052 GCA_964531595.1 uncultured Anaeromyxobacteraceae bacterium | reverse complement strand
CGTTTCCTGGCCTAGGCTACTGGTAGGCGTAGGTTTCGCGTGACGGGAGTCGCCATCCGCTTCATCGAAAATCCTCTCTCCAAGAACCGCCACCTCACACACCCCGCATGAATGTCAACGTCAGCGGCCCAGGACGTAAGCCGACACGAACGGGGACAGATACACCAGCAGATCGGACCAGTGTTCCAGCACTAATCCAGCGAGGCCCCACATCGGCACCAGCGTCCACATCGAATAGCCGCGCTTGAAGATGCGGAACTTCGAGGTTGCATAGTAATCCCAGGAATAAAACCCGAACACCTTGTCCAACAGGAAGCCCCATGCAACCTCGACGAAGGTCATCAGCGCCGCCCACCAAAGGTATCGCACCGGCCAGATCCAGTTGGCCGAAAAGAGGCGCGCCCACTCGAACAAGTACAACATGCCCAGGCCGTGCAAGGGAATCATGTACAGGCTGACGAAACCCTCCAGATACTTCTTCGGCACGCGACGCTTCAGAGCCGTACCCATCAAACGCTCGATGGCATCGACGGCGCATACGGTTTCCATCGCCATGCCCGTCATCGCGTACATCAGGAATCGAAACCCGTGTTCGATCAACATTTCCACGCCGACCTCCCCCTCGCCCCTCGCCCCCGCCTCTTGTAATGACGGACCCGTCCGTCCCGTTTCAGCCAAACCAACGCTTTAGTCCACGACCTCGTCACGGCCGCCCAACCCAGCGGCCCGCGGCGCTACAGCAACTTCGGTTTGATGTCCTGCTTCTGGCCGGACAGTCGCGGGATCAGCCGGTCATACAGCCAGCAAGGCAGCATCCGGTTGATCCCGGTCAGAATCTTCATCGGCCACGGATACAGGTAGACGCGCTTCTTTCGAGCGATTGCCTTCGAGATAAGGATCGACGACTTGCGAACCGGCACCATGAACGGCATCCGGAAGTCGGCATGATCGGTCATCGGCGTTTCGACGAACCCGGGATGGATGCACATCGCATGCACGCCATAGCCCCTCAGGTCCACGCGCAGGCTTTCCATCAGGCGTCCTTGGGCCGCCTTGGTCGACGAGTACGATCCCGCCTTCGGCAACCCGCGGAACGCAGCAAGGCTGGACACGCCGACCAGCACTCCATCCCCCTTTTCGACCATCGACGGGATGAATGGCACGATCGTATTCGCCAGGCCTATCAGGTTGATTTCCACGGTGCGTCGATGGATGTCCAGGTCGAAGAACGGCCCGGGGTTCAGCCCCCCAACGCCGGCATTGCCGATCACCAGGTCGACGAATCCCCACCGCGCCAGCAGTTCGTCGCGAATCCGCTCCATCGCAGCCTGGTCCGCCACATCTGCCGACACCGCAATCGCATCGACGCCGAACGCTCGGCACTGCTCGGCCGTTTCTTCCAGCAGTTCCTTGCGCCGGGCCGCCAAGGCGACCTTGCACCCCCAAGAAGCCCACAGAATCGCCAGATCCTTACCGATGCCGGACGAAGCGCCCGTAATCAACGCCGCCTTGCCCTTGTAGAAATCCTGCAACGCCATCGAAGCCTCCCAGGATCGTTCCCCCGCGGTCCCCAAAATCAAGCGACTTGACACATCGCGTCAAGTCTAACTGGGCCCTGTGGCGATTGCAAGATCGATTCGGACGGATGGGTCCGTCTCTAACTATACCCGTACCCGTACCTGTACCCGTGCCCGTGCCTGTGCCTGTACCCGTGCCCGGACTAACTTCCCCGGAAATGATTGTTTGAATTCAGGCGGGAATCACAAAAACGATCAGACGCGCTCGAACAG
>CAZHDQ010000478.1:0-1162 GCA_964531595.1 uncultured Anaeromyxobacteraceae bacterium | reverse complement strand
AGTTCGTAGACGCTGATGTCCTTGTCCGTGAGGCCGGTCTTCTTGAACAACTTCGGAATCGCCTCGGACGGCCCCATGCCCATGAGCTCGGGCGGGACGCCGGCGACCTGGAAATTTACGAAGCGTGCCAAGGGCTTGACACCGTACTTCGCAACCGCTTCCTCGGACATCAGGATGACTGCGGCGCCACCGTCGGATACCTGGGACGACGAACCGGCCGTGACCGTGCCGCCGATCTTGAACGCCGGCTTCAGCTTAGCCAAGCCTTCCATCGACGTATTGGCGCGCGGGCCCTCGTCCGTATCGAACGTGTCCATTTCGCCGGTTTCGTAGTTGTAGACCTGCAGCGGGACGATCCCGTCCTTGAATCTGCCGGCAGCGATGGCCGCCGCCGCGCGCTGGTTCGACGTCACCGAGAACTGGTCCTGCATCTCGCGGGTGATCCCGTACTTGTCGGCCACCAGTTCGGCCGTGATGCCCATCGACGTGTACGCTTCCGGGTAGTCCACGATCAGGCCGGGGTGCGGCAGCAGGTTGTAGCCGCCCATCGGTACGGTGGACATCGATTCCACGCCGCCCGCCACGATGACATCGCTGTATCCGGCCGCGATTGCCTGAGCGCCCATCGCGATCGACTGCATGCCCGACGAACAGAACCGATTGACCGTCATCGCCGGAACCGTGTACGGCATGCCCGCCATGTACACTGCGATGCGAGCGATGTTCATGCCCTGGGTGCCTTCCGGGAACGCGCAGCCCATGATCACGTCATCGACGTTTTCCTTCGGAAACTTATCGGCGATACGCGCCAGCGCTTCCTTGATGGGCTCGGCGGCCAGATCCTCGGGCCGGTACGAGCGCAAAATCCCCTTGTTGGCCTTGCCGACCGCGGTCCGGACGGCGGACACGATGTAGACGTTCTTCGACATGTAAATCCCCTTTCCATGGCCGAGGCCCGCAATTAGCATGACCCCGCGCCGCAAATTGTCAGGTTCGGGGCCCCCCAGGGACATCCCCGGAGGGCCCCTTTTCGCACCATCGTACCCGACGCGCCTAGTTCCGCAGCGGCTTGCCGGTCTTCAGCATGTGCTCGATGCGGGCCTGGGTACCTTCCGTGCCGCACAGGTACAGGAAGCCTTCCTTTTCCAGGTCCAGCAGGTGC
>CAZHDQ010000477.1:0-3055 GCA_964531595.1 uncultured Anaeromyxobacteraceae bacterium | reverse complement strand
AGAGCATGGAAAAGACGACGAATTAGAGTCTTGGTGGAAATCGCGTTTGCATTGTAGAAGTCGATACCTGACCATTGTGTTCGTTGGTGTTCTTGGTAGGTGTGTTTCATGGAGGAGGAACGAAGGATGAATTCGAATAGAACGCACGCCCAAGTCCTCGCGATTGTTGTGTGCGCCTTTGCGTCTCGTACGGGGCAGGCAGACTGTCCGAGCAATCTTGTGGATCAGTTGGTCCCATCAACGGCATGGGACTCTCCGTACCAAGCGGCGCTGGGTGTTTCTCTAGACTCGTCGTACGGGGTTGGAGCGATCGAGTACCTCCTGTCGGCGGTTGATCCCCGCCCGTCGGTTCAACGCCCAGTGAGGCTATTCAGATACTCCGGGAGTAACCATAGTCAACTCGGCAATTCGTTACAGGGGAACAATCCGAATGTTTCGGTCTACAACTGGCTTGTTGAGGCTGCTGCGACACTCTCTGGCACATCGGTAGTTTGGGGAGTTGCGTGGGAGGGTGATGCCGCGGATGACTGGTATGTCGCAACCTGGTTGAGGAGATTCAGTTCGTCCTTGGGGGCCTTGGCAAACGAAGTGATGGTGCTATCAAAGACGCTTCATCCAGCGTTTTCAATTGGAGCCTCTATCGATGCGATTCCGGGGACATCACATTTTGTGGTGGGGTCTCTTGCGGCTCTGCCCGGTGGAGGGACTAACCATCGACCATACATCCGGATTGTCAGCGCGGCCGGAAGTACTGTGTTGGCTGAGACGCTGGTTGATGGAACAAGTGGCTATAATGCTAGCGATGTTGCGGTTGATGCCTTTTCGTCTCCGGTTTACGGAAATCTAATCGCGGTCTCTTGGACCGAGACGAACACGACTACCAGCCGAACGCAAGGGCGATTCAAGGTGTTGTATCCGAGTGGCTCCATGCTCCCAACAGCCTCGGGCACCATTCCTGCGACTCAGTACTACGATGTGGCTGATATTCGAATCGCTGGTGTAGGCAGTTCGCTCGTCGCCGTTTGGGACTATCACCATCCCTACGCCAGGATGGCTAGCGATAGTTACTTCCAAACGTTCCCGTTGGTGAATGTTGCGGTTTCCTATGGCCCTGCGAGGAAGGTCGATGCCTACACCGACTACGCGACCTACAAGCCGGATGTGTCCGCCGACCGGTGGACGGCAGCGACGGGTACGACTTACACCGTCTATTCCATTTCCCATAATCAGGTCGTTTCAGATTGCCCAACGACGGACGGATTCTGTCTTTACCCGATGATCAACCTCTTCAAGAATCTTTCGACTCCCGTGGAAGTTGTCGGTCCTCAGTTCCTCTCGGTCTACTCGCAGGGTACCATCAACTCGATTACCGATGGTGTCAAAACGGAGGTCTTCGTTGGGTGCTCGGATCGAGTTGTCTTCGGCGGGGTCTATTACTCGAACGCGAATTTTGGGCCGTCCTCCCAGTGGGGCCTCCGGCGCTCTTTCTTCTCGGTGTCCGGTAATGACGTGAGGAGTTCCTTGTTGTCCTCTGCTGTGATTGGTGGTGAAGATGGTTCGGTCGTCGGGGATTTCGACAAGATGGCACCGGAGGGATTCGGCTACAGGGAGGATGCGTTTGAGGCGCTGATGAATGGCGGCTACGTGGTGGCTCCCGCGCTTCTCTCCGATGCCGAGTCATTTCGGGAATGACTGGAGGAGTGGGGGCGATGAGTAGACGAATTACAGCAGTGAGTCGTATGGCCCTGCTCCTCGTCAGTTATCTGGTGGTCGGCAATGTGGGGTGCCTCTTGGGGTGCGTGGAAAAGAAGCCAATGGAAGGCGCCGACTCGGCGACAGCGGGTGAGGACTGTGACGCGTCCTCCGTTGGCCCAATGGATATAGCGGTTGATGAAGGAGATGAATCGACGGTCTGGGTGGACCACGTTAGCGGAGAGCATGTGGTCGGGTTCGATGAGGGGTTGGCTTCCGACCTCAAGGAACTGGAGGAAGTACCTCAATGCAACCAGTCATCGGAATTGAGTCTTGGGTCGGCACCTTCAGATGGATTCAATTTTGGAGCGGTCCTGACGGGGCAAGCGTATGAAAGAGTGGTCGTTGCCACGAATCTGAGCAAGGAGATCATTACCATTCAATCTGTTCGTTTGGAAAGCAGTGTCTTCGCTTTGGTGGAGCCTCCCAGGACCCCGTTCGACATGGAATCTTGCGATTCCTTGTCGCTCACCGTCAGGTTACCGGACGAGGGGCCTGTCTCTGTCATTTTGAGGACTGACGTTGTGGTGACCTTCGGTCGAAAGGGGGCGGCCGACAATGAGACGCAGCAACTGCACATTGGGGTAAGTGCAAGCCGCGTCGAGCCGGAAATGGTCACGTGTAACTTCTCCCTAGCTCACGTGCCAGGAGATCTTTCGGTGGGGTCCTGCAACACAGACGAATTCATCTACGCCAATAGGGGCACAGGGAGATGTGATGTCGCGCGGATCGGTGTCGCTGATTGCACGGTGGGGCAAGACGGTGAGATCGAGTGCCCTGGGCCCAACGAGGCGAGTGCCAGTTCATTCTTCCGGTTCGTTGCAACGGGGTTGCAAGTGTCGGAATTTTCGGTGACGCCAGGTGAGGTTAGGCAACTTCGCATTGGGAGTTCGGGAACTGCACCTGCGTCGCTCCCTCACTACGCAACGGTGTTCATCGTTGCGAAAGAACATTTGACGGGTCGAGTGTCCAACTTTCCGACGCCTGAAATCCTTGAAGACGGAACAACTGGTTATCGATGGCTGATTCGTCTGGTGGAGTGAATGGCAGGTAGGAAGACGCAGCAGAATCTCCTGCTGCGATTGTAGCTTCGGGATAAGTGGTGGTCGTGATGTGTCCCTGTGGCCTGCCGAACGGTTTGCGCGTCACCTGCATCCGCGTCCGCCGCGCAGCGGCGGGCTGGCCGGGGCCTTGCCCCCGCGGCCACTGCGGCGTGACGAGTCGCCACCGCAGCGTGAGCCGCGGGGACAAGCAAGGCCCAGGACAGAAGCTGGTGTCAGGTGTATGCGCTTGTTGGAAGGCC
>CAZHDQ010000476.1:0-3064 GCA_964531595.1 uncultured Anaeromyxobacteraceae bacterium | reverse complement strand
TGTTGCACCGCGATGCGGCCGTGCTGCGCGAGGAGGGGGTGCGACGGTCCGCTAGTGCATCGGACGTCGACCAGGGGCCTGCGGCACCGTTTCCGATCAGCGAAAACGGCCTGTCGTTTGTTGTGGACCCGACGCGGGGCCAAAAGACCGGATTCTACCTGGACCAGCGAGACAACCGGATGCTGGTTCGGTCGCTGGCGCGTGGGTGCCGTGTGCTGGACCTTTTCACGTTCTCGGGGGGCTTCGCCTTGAATGCGGCATCCGGTGGCGCGGTCGAGGTGCTGGGTGTGGACAGCTCGGTGCCCGCAGTTGCCGCGGCGCAGGAAAATGCCCAACTCAACGGTTTCGAGGGCATCGCCCGGTTCCAGGCGACCGACGTTTCTGCGGTGCTTGGGCAGGGCGGGACCTGGGACATGGTTGTCTGCGACCCGCCCAAGTTTGCGGCGCGACGGACTGACCTGGACGCCGCATTCCAGCGATACTTGTCGTTGAACCGGGCGGCTATCCAGGTGACTGCGCCCGGTGGCATCCTGGTGACGTGTTCCTGTTCGGCTGCCGTGCATCGCGGCCCGTTCCTGGAAATGTTGCGCGAGGCGGCGGCGCAGGCCGGTCGGCGGCTGTCGGTGCTGCACGTGCGAGGTGCCGCGCCTGACCATCCAGTCGATCCCGCTTGGCCAGACGGCGAGTACCTGAAGTGCGTTGTCGCGATGGTGTGGTAGGTCGGGCAGTAGCCGTCTGAGTACCCCTTAGCGGCAGGGCGGGTTGACTTGGCCAGCCTGCCGAAGCTAGGATGCGCCCGTTTCGAGTGCTTGGGAGCCACTATGGACCTTTCGACCATTTTCGTGATCTTGATGGGGCTGGGTTTTGTCGCCCTGCTGGTGCTGGTAGTCAAGCGGATGGCTTCGCGGAAGCCAGGCCGGACGCTGATCGAGACGGATCTGGACCGGCCCGAGCCCGAGATCCCGTCGGAGCCCGTCGCACCCCCGAAGAAGGCCGCCAAGAAGGCCGAACCCGCGCCGCCGCCCAAGCCGGTAGAACCGCCCAAGCCCATGTTCCCAATGCCGGTCGCGAAGCCCTGGGAAGCCAGTCTGGAGCGGACCCGCAAGGAAGGTTTTATCGCCCGACTGGCCGAGGTTTTCGGGCGGGGGGCGCTGGGCGAAGCGCTGGTCGCACAGGCCGAGGAGGCCTTGCTGACCGCGGACATCGGCGTCAAGACCGCCACCGAACTGGTCGACGCCCTGCGCAACGATTTCAAGCCCGGCCACGGCGATCTGGGGCCCCAGGTCCTGCGCTTCCTGCACGATCGGACGCTGGACATGCTGTCGGGCCTGCCGCACGGGGAACCGTCCCTGGACGTGCCAACGCCGCCAGCCGTGATCATGGTCATCGGCGTCAACGGTACCGGCAAGACTACGACAATCGGCAAGTTGGCGAACTTCTACAAGCATCGCGGACGCAAGGTTCTGCTGGCCGCCGGCGATACCTACCGAGCGGCCGGCATGGACCAACTGGCCATCTGGGGCGAACGCGTCGGCGTGCCGGTTGTCGTCGGCAAGCCTGGCCAGGACCCGGCGTCGGTGATGTTTGATGCGGCCCAGCGTGCCAAAGATGAAGGCTTCGACCTGCTGATCGCCGACACCGCCGGCCGTCTGCACACAAATGTAAACCTGGTGGATGAATTGAAGAAGGTCCACCGCGTGCTTGGCAAGGTTGTCCCTGGCGGGCCGCACGAGGTGCTGCTGTTGCTGGATTCGACGATGGGCCAAAACGCGGTGCGCCAAGCCGAGGTGTTCCAGCAGGCAGTCGATGTGACTGGAATCGTACTGGCGAAACTGGACGGTACCGCCAAGGGTGGCGTGGTCCTGTCAATCGCCAGGGACATGGGCCTGCCAATCCGCTTCGTCGGCGTCGGCGAGGGCGTTGACGATATCCGGCCTTTCGATCCCAAGGCGTTCACGCAGGCATTGTTCCAGGTCGGCTGACCCGTTTCGCTAAAATCCCCTCGCCCTAACAATTACCAGTAGTATCGAAGCCTGAACTGGCCCATTGCGATCAGTTGTTCGACCCCGGCCGCGGGCGATGAACGTGTGACCAGAACCTCGGCGCCCAGGCTTAGGTTTGGTCGCCCGGTGTAAAACAACCCGCCGCCCCCGTAGTGCAAAAGATTGCCGTTGCCATCCAGAGGCTTTTGAAGCTGGTACACTGCCTGGAAGCCGATGGGCGCTTTAGACACGGCCCCCAGGTCGAACCCAAGCGCGAGGCCCCAGTCAATGGCCTGGCCATCCGCTCCGCTGCCGTCAGGGTGGGACCACGCGTAGCGAAGTGTCGTCACCAAGCCCAACAATCGGTGCGGCGACACGGCCAGGGACAAGGCCGGCTCCAGCCGGGTCGCAGTGCTGGTGGTCAGCAGTCCGTCCGCAGTCAACGTCCCGGAATTGATCGAGTTGTTGAGCGCCTCGACCGGCGACACGCTGTACGTGGTGCCACGCGAAAAATCGAGCGACAGCCCGAACTGAAAATACCGGTTGCCCCATGGCTTCACCAGCAGGCCCAGGCCGTATTCGTAGCCCAGCGTGATCGGCAGGTACAGGGCTGACTGTGCGTCGATGCCCACGGTCGCGCTGCCTGAGGCCCGGGCCCGGAGCGCGAACGCCGCCGGGCCGACTTGGCCGACCTGGACCTGCAGGTCCATGGCCTGCTGGATCGAGACGACCTTGAGGCTAAGTTCCTGTTCGTTCCCGTCATCGTCCTGCGCAGTGACGTCGAACCGACCGTACCCGAATGCGGTCATGGAACCGAAATGGGTTGTCGTGAAGGGGTCCAAAATGGCTTCGCTGGGCAGGAAGAAGTGGCCGTTCAGCGCGCGCTGGTTCGTCTGGTCACCCCAGTCTAGCGGATCCGCGGCTGAAATGGGCTGTGCCTTAGTAGATTTGCCCGAGTCCACTGGATCCGTTGGAGCCTTGGACACGTTGTGAACTGCTGTTTTTGCAACGGCGGGCGTGGCTGCGAAGGCCAGCAGGATCAGGATACAACTGTAGCCCAGGTCGGTCTTCATGGGACGCTC
>CAZHDQ010000475.1:0-3067 GCA_964531595.1 uncultured Anaeromyxobacteraceae bacterium | reverse complement strand
CCAACTGATGACCGCAAACTGACACCCGCCGGACTTGGAGCGCCCCTACAAATTACTGCGGGCCTCCGAGGTTCCTTCCGACGAAGCTGAAGAGGGATTTCTGACCAACATGGCAAGGGTACGCGATGCCGAAAAGGCATTCCGTGTCATCAAAACCGAGGTCGCTGCGCGATTGCCGTTCCTGCGACGTGCCGTCCGCCATCCGAACCGCGAGATCCGAATCCAGGCCATCATCATGCTGGGTTTGCTCAAGGACGACACGCCCGAGACCGAGGAGGTAATCCTTGACGCCTTGCTGCTGGATCGCGATCCCGATGTTCGCGCGTCGGCCGCCAAGGATTTCGTGGTGTTAAAGTCCAAAAAGGCCGTGGATGCCCTGATTCGCTCCCTGGCCGAGGACCCCTATGAAGCTTCCCGCGCCAACGCCGCCTGGGGCCTTGGCAGCCTCAAAGACGACCGGGCGGTGGATCCGTTGCGCAAGGCTACCCAAGACGAAGACACCATGGTCCGCCTGCGTGCTGTCAGCGCCTTGCTGAAGCTGAAGCCCCGAAGCGCCGTCCCCGAACTCATCGACCGTTTGGATGATAAGAGCCCGATGGTGAGCGAACGGGCGCTTGAGGCCCTGCGGGCCATCACACACAAGAACCTTGGCAAGAAAGCGGCAAATTGGCGAAAGGCATTCCCGTAAACGCGGGTTGCTTGTGGACCCCGAACTGTGGTGTCGCGCGTCCTGGAACCTACGACCGACTGGCCGCGTTCAGGATCATCTTAAGCGTGCCGACAGAAACGGTCAGACCGATTCCCGTGGCGACCAGGATGGAACCCAAAGCAACGAGACTTTCCATGATTCACCTCGACGAGTTTGAAACGTAGCGCCTTGCGCGAACCGAGCATCGGTCACTGACACCCGACACGGCAACAACGCGAAATTTTCGTCCATCGAAGGTGGCGACCGGGGGGGAAGATCGCGGCATCCGAAACTGGTCATGCATTGTCACAACCCGCTGAATCTCCTCAAATCAATTCGAACGATTCACCGGGGCGGGGCAAGTGCGGTGTAGCTTTCAGGGCACGCAGTTAGCGGCGCCACACGCAGGGATTATCGCGAGTTGACATAATAACTCTTATCGGACATCGAAAGGTTTGGGATACCTCTCGACCATTTACGGGCGGCAGCGAGCCACCTATAATCGCGGCCATGAAAGTCGGTGTTGCGCAAATTAACCCGGTCGTCGGCGACCTTGACGGCAACGTGGCATGCATCATTGATGCGTATCGCCGAGCCGCCGATGCTGGTGCAGACCTCGTGCTGTTTCCCGAACTGGCGATTACTGGATACCCGCCGATGGATCTGCTGGAACGGCAAACCTTCGTCGGGGGGAACCTTTCGGCGCTGGACCGGATTGCGCGCGCGTGTACCGGACCTGCGGCAATCGTCGGGTTCGTCCAGCCCGCTGATGGCGGTTCAGGCAAGGCGCTTTACAACGCCGCGGCAGTCATCGTTGACGGTGTGGTTGTTGATGCCCACCGCAAAGCATTGCTTCCCACGTACGACGAATTTGACGAGGCTCGCTACTTTGAGCCATCTCCGATGCCGACAGTCGTTCGCATTTCCGGCCTGTCAGTTGCGGTAACCATCGGTGAGGACGTCTGGAATGCCCTAGACAACCGTTTGCCCTATCACGACGACCCAATCGCGGCGGCCGCCTCCCTTGGTGCCCAGATGCTGGTCAATGTATCGGCGACCCCGTTCGAAATCGGAAAGCCCTCGCGGCGGCTGCAACTGGCGCGCAGCATCGCAACGAAACACCGATTACCCGTAGCTTTCGCGAATCTGGTCGGAGGCAACGACGGCTTGGTCTTTGATGGTAGTTCTTTCGTGGTTGGCAGTGACGGCAGCCTTATCGCCGCAGCCCGTTCGTTTGCCCCAGACCTCTTCGTGGCCGACCCGATGGCGATTGGCAACAAGTCAGTGGAAGTTGCCGCCAGCACTGACACGGGCGACATCGTCGAAGCGCTCTGCCTCGGCCTGCGCGATTTTTGCACTAAAGGCCGCTTCGAACGCGTCGTCGTCGGCTTGTCCGGCGGAATCGACTCGGCGGTGGTGGCGTCCTTGGCGGCCCGGGCGCTGGGGCCGGATGTCGTGACCGCGATTACGATGCCGTCAGTCTATTCCTGCGCCGAGACCCGCCGCGGGGCCGCCGAACTGGCCGCTTCGCTGGGAATCACCTTCCATGAAATGCCTATCAGCGACGTGTTTGAATCTTACCAGCGAACGCTTTCGGGTCCGATGGGTGGACAACCTGGCGGTTTAACTGAAGAAAACCTCCAAGCCCGGATTCGCGGCGCCCTTTTGATGGCGTGGTCTAATCGATTTGGCGCGCTGGTCCTGGACACCGGAAACAAATCCGAAATGGCGGTCGGCTATGCCACACTCTACGGTGACATGGTTGGGGGACTGTCGGTGATCGGCGACCTGACGAAGGATCGGGTGTACGCCGTGGCCCGCGAACTGAACCGACGCGGCGCCGGGATCCCAGACGACACACTCACGCGCCCGCCGTCCGCCGAACTTCGACCAGACCAGCGGGATGAGGACTCATTACCGCCCTACCCCGAACTGGACCCGATTGTCCGAGCCTTCGTAGAAGAAGGTTTGGACGGTCGCGATATCGTCGCCCGGGGCTTTCGACAAGAAACCGTGGACTGGGTGCTGCGACAAATAGCCGCCAGCGAATTCAAGCGCCGGCAGTCGCCGACAGCGATCAAGGTCACTCGCCAGGCCTTCGGTCCCGGCCGGCGCTTCCCGATCCTCGCCCGCTTCGACGAGGCTCCGCGATGACGGATGCACAACCGCGCTACATCGTGGCCGATTATGCCGTGGTCGCGTACGGGTTGTTCTTCTCGACGATGGTATGGATCGCGCGCGATGGTCTGCCTGACGCCCGCGGGCTACTGCTTCGCCTGTGCACAGTGCTCATTGTCTACGCCCTCGGGGTGCGTTTTCTGATCCGGAAGAAAGCCGGTCCAAAGACGATCGGTGGGTTCAGAAGCGTGGCCTTGTTCC
>CAZHDQ010000474.1:0-3071 GCA_964531595.1 uncultured Anaeromyxobacteraceae bacterium | reverse complement strand
TTGGTCCTTTGTTGGCATTCGATGACTCCGCTTCAAGGCGATGAAGCCTGCTGGACCTGTGGTTTTACTACTGCGCGGCCACACCCAGGACATTGCCGGCCGAATAAGCCGCGAATTCAGGCGCGTACATGGGCTGTAACGTCGCCGGGGCCACCTTCCAAGTGCCCGCGGTCGCGGCGCGCACCCGGTACTTGAACGTATACTCACCCTGCGGCAACCTCTCGAAGAAGAAGTTCGTGCCGCTGTCGCGGATTTCCTCGTACCAACCGATCCCCAGGTCCCATCGGTAGCGCGAGCGGTGGTCAGACGGTTCGAAGCCCGCGCCGCGAGGGTCGCGCAGGTGGACGTATTCCATCGGATGCTTCGACCGGATCGACAGGTGAACCTCGACCTCGTCGCCCACGGCGCCCTTTGCGCCCTCGGCCAGCGGTTTCAGTTTCGTGGCGTCGCCTGCGGTCGACCGCAGGAAGAACGTCCGCGTCACGGACAGATAATCGCCGCGCGCCTCGTCAGGCATCCGTTCTGTCGAAAAATGCCAAGTTGCCGATGCGAATGCGTGACCCTTCGTGTCCTTCTCGACGGTGATCGTCGAAGTTGTCTTCGGGTCGATCTGGTCGCCGGTGATTACGACCTGATTTCGCTTGCCGGTGTATTCGTCCGGGTCAAACACAAACACCTGCGACACAGCGCCGGCCGCGACACGGATTTCCTCGCGGTTTGCGATGCCGCCTGTGCGCTTCAGGTAGTGGGCCAGCGAATACACGACCTCCGCAGTGGCCCGGGTGGACTTCCAGTGGTTCAGTTTCTTGTTCAGGAACAGCCACAGCACCAGTCCGTCCATCTTGGCGTTGGCCGGGTCCAGTTCCAGCAGGGTGCGCAGCGCGAAGGCGTGGCTTTCGATGGTGTCGTTGTACCACAGCCAGCCTCGGTCTTCGGGTGCCCAGAAGGTGCCCTGGTCGGGCGCGGTCTTCGCCGAATCCATCACGCTGTCCCAGACCAGTTTCGCGTCCTTGGCGCGCTTCGCCCGCTGCAGCGTCAGTGCCAGCAGACCCTTCAGGTAGGGTGAGTGAGCCTTCCAGTGGCTAAACGAGTGGGCCAGCATCTCTTTGCGCTCGGCCGCGGTGAACGTGTCGTCGGTCCAGGACGCGTCCGGGTAGTTCGACAGAACATAATTGATCAAGGTCACGAATTCCCAGCAGCAGTCGTGCGCCCGCATGTCGCGGACAATCTCGTTCAAATAGTGCCGGTGCAGGTATGACCACGCGCGGGCCAGCACGTCTTTTGGTACATCCACGCCGAATTCCAGCGCCTTGGAGAACCCGTGCGCGACATACAGTGTCATGTACGGCGATGGCGGGCCGCCCGGGAACCATGGGAATCCCCCCGACGACGTCTGCGTCTTGCTCAGTTGTGCCAGCGATGCCTCGCGCTGGGCCTTTGCGATGTGCGGGTCCAGCACGTTTAGCAGATCTTCGTCGGGTACGTCGGCGCCCTTGGCCTGGCGCACCCACGGCGTTTCCTCCAGTGCCATCTTGCGGTTGGGGTCGGCCGCGTCCCAGGTTTCGAGTCGCGTGGTGCGTGCAGCCATCTTTTTCGCCATAGCGGCCACTGCGGGGTAGTCGCCATACAGCGACGTCAGGATGCCGGTCGACAGGAATCGGTTCAGCGTCTGCTCGACGCACTCGTACGGGTAGTTGACCAAGTAGGGCAGGGCGGCCAGCACCTGGTAGAACAACTGCCCGTCGACCGTGATGACCATCTGGTCGTCGATGCGCGTCGGGTCGTCGTCGCGGGCCAGGTCATCGAAAGTCATCACGCGGCGGTCGCGGTCCTTCAACGTGACGAAGCGCGACTGCGCCAAGTGCATCCTGCCTGGAAGCACCGGGATAGGTCGCAATTCGCCGTCTGACAAGTCGCCCGATGTTGCGGTTGCCATGAACGCGATCGTACCGACCCGTGCGGGCACGACGATCGGGAACGTCAGCGTCGTCGACCCGCCAGCGGGCGCTTCGAATTGCCGTCCACCTGCGTCCAGTCCAAACGCCCCGGCCAGTGATGCTTCGGATTCCGGGTCGCGCAGGTCCAGTGCCAGTGTGCCAGACAGATCGCGGTCGGACGCGTTGTTGACGACGACCCGCAGTTCTGCGCGGTCACCCTCGCGCAGGAAGCGCGGTAGATACGGGCGCACCATCAGGTCCTTGACCGACCGGGCCTCTTGCGTCAGCGAACCGGCCTTCAGGTCGTTCGTTATCGCGTGGACCCACAGGTTCCAGGATGTGACCGAATCGGGCACCGTGAACTCGATGGACGCGGTGCCGTCAGCCCCGGTCAGCAGGTGGGGTTCCCAGAACGCCGTTTCGGCGAAGTTCGTTCGCATCTCGCCGGACGGGGCTTCGGGCGCAGAGGTTGCTTCGAGCGGCGCTTCGGGCGGTACCTGGCCATCCGCATCGCCACCCCGTCCTGCCGCCCTGTCCATGGCAATGCCAGCAGACCCAGTCGCGGACTCGCTTTCTTGCATCATTGGCGCGGCGCTGTATACGGCCGACTTTTGCAGGAATGCGCGTCCACGGAAGCTGCGCGGACCCGGCCCGCCGATCCCATACCCGTCGATTGTGGTCAGCCGATCCGGGGTTAGTTGCGGGTAGTCAGGCAGGCCTGGGAACCCATCATGGCGAAGCCACAAGATTGTCGCCTGACCCAGGCTGGTATCTGTCATCGGTGCCTTGGCGCGGGACGCGTACAGGCTCAGTGGGTCCGGCGGAGTGTGCGGTGCGAACACGTCCAGGCTGCGGTCGTACATATAAGCCAGGACCTCGGCTGCCGCGACCGGTGCCGTGCCCTTGCCCGGCCCTGTGACCTTCAGGGTCCACGTCTCCTTGGCGCCAGGGCGCATCTTGTCCCGGAAGGTCGTCATCTGGACCTTCAGTGTGCGGTCATCCCAGGGCACGAACACGGGCACATCTTGCTGCATAACTTGGTGGTCGTGGACAACTGTGACCCGCACCGAAAATCCGCCACGGTCCTTCAGGCTTACCGGGAGTGTCACGATACGGGGCGCACCGTCGGCGACC
>CAZHDQ010000473.1:0-3093 GCA_964531595.1 uncultured Anaeromyxobacteraceae bacterium | reverse complement strand
TAATGCCCGACTCGTTGCCCGCGGCCTCATCCGCCTGGCTGGCGGCGCGCCGCTTCGCAAAATACTGATGCACGCAGGACCGCCGGTTTTGCGGCGGATGTCACTTCAAAACCGTGCAAATCCAGCAGGATATCTGTCATAGCCTGCCGGGCGCGCCAGGGGCCGACGTCCCTTGGGCGGGCGGCAAGCCGATTTCGTACCTCCGATCGCGGCTGGCCTTCGCAGGACACCAGATCCTCCTGGAGGCCGCAGACCCAACCGTGATCGCGGGTGGTCAGCCATCGCGGCACGATGATGTCGTCGTGGATTGCCACGTCCAACAGGCGTTCAGGCAGCAAGGCTCAGCCTCCGTCGCCTTGATGCGAAGTCCTCGAAGGTGCCTCGGACCACAACTTCATAGACGCGTGCCGTCTTTCCGGGCGCCGGTCTCAAAAGCCTGCCCACCCGTTGGATATGCTCGCGCGGTCCCTGGCTCCCGCCCAGCACGATGCCCACCCCTGCCTCGGGTACGTCGATGCCTTCGTTCAGCACGCGAGCCGAAACGATGGCCCGTACTTCGCCTTTGCAAAAGCGTGCCAGAACCTCCTCGCGTTCTCGCCGGTCGATGTCACAAGTGATGGCGGGCACCAGCAGCGCCTGGGATAGCGCATAGGCTGCCGCGTTGTCCGTCGTGAACGCCAGTGTCCGGTCGTCGTGGTGGCGATGGAGCAGCATCTTCACGGTTTCCAACTTGGCCCTCGCTACGCTGACGATTCGCCGTGCCTCGCGATGCCCGGCCAGGGCCTTCCTACCGGCGCTCGAGTGCATTGCTACACGGACGAAGTCGGCCCAGTTTCCCCCGGACCGCGTCCTTTGGAACAGGCGCATTGCCTCCTGGAAGGGCCCGTAGGCTGCCAGGTAGGCCGCCTGCTCGTCTGGGTTCAACGAGACACGGATCCGCACGTTTTCGAGCGGGGCCAGATCGGTTCCGGCCAGATCCTGGATGTCCAACTGGAAAGCGATTGGACCAACGAGGCGTTCCAGGTGCCCGAGGGCCTCGGGGCTGTCCGGTGGCGTCGCGGTCAATCCCAGTCGTGCATGGGCCGTACACATCTCCAGCGCCTCCCCGTCGACCGGCCATCTCCCAGGCGTCCAGGGCGTCCTGTTGGTAGGAGCGCAAGGGGGGCAGGGTGCGGGTGGTTCCTGCTCCTTCTTTGTCCCCTTCCCGAAATGTCTGCCTTGGACTGGAAACTTTCGCACTCATCCGAGTTGCAGCTTCCACGAGTTCACGGTGGCGATACGCAGGCGAGCGGAACACGGCGACACGCGGGTCCCAGAGCAGTCCATGCGCCTGAAGTGCTGTTACCACATCGAACGGTCCGGCCACGACCAGGGTGCCGCGGTCGAATCGGATCTCGATCTGCGGGGCGCGGGGGATGGGGCGGGATAGGCGGACATCCATGGTGCGGCCTGCAACGGGTCGTACGTATATCGGGTCCATTGGCAAAACGTTTCACGCGGGCGTTCGGTTGTCATCAATGTCTTGGTGGGCGGATGTACTTGTTCACCACGTCCGAAAAACGCTGGTCCACCGCGTCCGACAAGGTCGCACCCGGCCTCATACGCACGCAGGCCGTTTGGTCCAGGTCGCGAACGACGATCCAGCGGTCCACGCCATCGTTCACTCTCACCCCTTCGGGCGGGTTGATCTCGCCGGGCAGGTGGAAGACTCCCTGGTCCTTCAACCACGCCACGAAGCCTTCGAGATCCTCCCTGGTGATCTGTGCAATAGGATCTGTTCCGAATGGACGATTGAACGGCTTGCCTGGCAATTGCTGGAAGTCGAATGGCTCGCTGTTCTCGCCGAATAGCACAACACCGTCCGCCTTTACTGCCCAGCGCCGGTTGGCGAGCGGTTCCGGAGCCACCGCGATCTCGGCCAGGAAAAACACCGCGTCTTCGGGGACGCCCAGTTCGACTCCAGTGGCCCGATAGCAGTCTTCCGTGTTCATGGTCTTCCTCCCGACCGGTGCCTGTTCGCCACGGCAGTTGGTCAGCAATAGGATCGCGCCGGTGGTCGCCAAGACCACTAGGTATCTCAACCCGAGAAAATCCATTCGCTTACTCCTGTCGCCTTTTTCAGGGCCTCCAGGAAGGTGACGTAATGCTGCTCTTGCCAATGTTGTTTGCATACGACATCACGTTGTTGCTGTGTCGACCAGATCACAGTTCCGTCGGTGCCGACCCGCCAGTCGTGCCCTGGCCGCTGCCTTCGCGAATGCGACGAAGCAGTTCCTCGAGGGCGCGAGTCTGCTCTTCCGTGGCGGAACCATCTGTGGCCAGGCGGCGAGCCACTTCGAGCAGGGTGCCGACGTCACCGGGGATCTTCTCGTCCGGGAAATCCACGACGCCCTCATCGGCCGCGAGTTTCAGCTTCGGATAAAACTTATCCAAAATCTGGCACATGCCGTGGACGCAACGCCCGAACTGTTTGAGGGTCAACTTGCCGTCTTCCAGCGGAAACTCGATGACCGGGCGGACTTCGCCGTCATTCTTGTCCCACTCGAACTGGATCAACTTGGTCTTCCACTGGATGATCGCACAGGCGCGCAGGAACGCGTCCTGGTGTTCGCCGTTGACTACGAATGCCTTGGGTGAAAACAACTGGAAGTATTCGCCGTCTTCCATCAACTGGGCGACCAATAGCAGCGACTTTTCACCTTTCTCGGGATTTTCGTACGTCTCCATCTTCATGAAGAATCCGATGGTGTTGTCGTCCTTCTTCATGTACTTGAATTCCATCTGGTCCAGGATGCCCGCGATTTCATCGATGGTCATGGCCATGGCTTCGACTCCTGTTTGGAGACTGAGAATAGACCGAGCATAATCCATAAAAGCTTGACTCGCCATGGGATTTCGCACGCCTGATCTGGATCAGTTAGTTTCTTGACTCGGCGCTATCGCAGCAACGTTGTTATCATTGGAGATCCCGGCGTCGGCAAATCGGTGCTGGTGGACAAATTGGCGTGGCGGATCGTCCAAAAGACAGTGGCGCACTCACTGCGATGCTGAAAGGTATGTCGAACAAGTATCCCGGAGATGTGGGGGATTGTC
>CAZHDQ010000472.1:0-3094 GCA_964531595.1 uncultured Anaeromyxobacteraceae bacterium | reverse complement strand
GTCGACAACCCACGTCATCACTGGCTCGATTATCGGCGTAGGCTCCGTGAACTCTTTTTCGGCGGTGCGGTGGGGCGTTGCCTTCAGGATAGCTGGGGCCTGGATCCTGACGATCCCGGGGACCGCGCTGGTGGCGATGATATTCTGGTACCTGCTGCGCATGCTGCCGCTACCCGCGTAACGGTCCGATCTTTCGTGCGATGCATCTGTACGATCGTCCCGGCGAGCCATTTCTGCGGTGTCTGTACCTTCAGTGCAAGCAGGCTGAATGTGGAACCGGCGGGGTTGACTGAACTTCTACGCGGGACGCCGAGCCGCCTGGATCCAGGACCCGGGCAGGCGCTTGATCCGCATCGGCTTCATCGGTTCCAGGCCGGCCTCGCGTTGCCAATCGGCCAGTTCGTCTGACGTCCACGCACCCGATCGATTGACCAGGCCGAAGAACAGGTTCATCAAGGCGGGGGTCTGCCCTACGCCCTGGGGCGCCGTCGGCCGCATGAAGTCGATCACCGCGAACACACCGCCTGGTTTCAGCGATCGGGCTACCTGTTGCGTCAGGTGCAGGCATTGCTCGGGCGACAGGGTGTGCAGGATGTTCATCGCAGTCACGATGTCCCACGCGCCTTCGCCCAGGTCGTCGGCCAGGGCGTCGCCTGGGCGATGTATCACGCGATCGCCCATGTTTTCTTCGGCCAGCAGCGGGGCTGCCTGGCGACACGCGTCCGGCAGGTCCAGCACGACCGCTTTCAGGGCGGGATACCGCTTGCAGAATGCGACCGACAACTGGCCGTGTCCACCGCCGATGTCCAGCATGGTCATCGGGTTGGAAGGCGTTGTCATGCGGCGGGCGATCTCGGGGGTCGACATGCGCGCCAGTGAACGCATGGCACGCTGGTAGACCAACCAGTCCTCGTCGCCGAATTCGGCACGGCCAATATAGGGGACGCCCGTGCTTATGTAGTCTTCCAGGTGACCCAGCCAGTCCCATTCGGTATAGCGAACGATCATGAAATCACGAATGGAATCGGGACTGTCCTTCAACAGCCATCGCCGGCTGATCGGCGTCAACGACCATGTGCCATCGGCGCCTGATGCCAGATAACCCTGCTCGGCCAGCAGGTATAGCAGTCGCTGCGCCGGTTCGGGGGCAATCTTGGCCCGGCGGGCCAGCGCATCGGTCGAAAGCGGGCCGTCCGCCAATGCCTCATAGACACCCAGGCGCACCGAGGCCATCAGGGCACGCGCCAGGATTATGGCGTTGTACGACTCGAAAATCGGCAGTGGAACCAGTCCGGCCCACAAGCCGATCCGTTCGGTGGAGGTTTCCGGAATCACGCCCAGTCGCATGCGGGTCTCCTTGACGCGCCTAGCGCGCGTCGATCATTGCCAGCACTTCACGGGTCTTGCGGGCCAGCAGGTCTGCGTCACCGCGGGTCTCGACGTTCAGGCGCAGCAGCGGTTCCGTATTGGACCCGCGCAGGTTCATCCGCCAGTCGCCAAAGTCCAGCGAAAGCCCATCTGTATCGTCCTGTGAAATCGCCAGTGGCGATAGATGCTTATGGATCCGATTCAGCGTTGTCGGGATGTCCTCTACGGTCCGATTGATTTCACCTGAACAGGGGAACGCGGCGATTCGGTCGCCCACCAGTTGAGACATCGGCAGGCCGGTTCGACCCAGGTGCTGCGCGATCAGCAGCCAGGGGACCATCCCGGAATCGCAGTATCCAAAACGCCGGAAATAGTGGTGCGCGCTCATCTCGCCGCCGTATGTAGCGTCTTCCAGTCGCATTCGTTCCTTGATGAAGGCGTGGCCGGTCTTGGACATCACAGGTTGGCCGCCGGCGGCGTGGACGACTTCGACGGTGTTCCACAGCAGTCGCGGATCGTGGACTATCCTGGTGCCTGGATCCGTGCGCAGCGCCTGCTCGGCGAGCAACCCGACGATGTAGTAGCCATCGATGAAGTTGCCTTGCTCGTCGAAGAAGAAGCACCGGTCGAAGTCCCCGTCGAACGCCACGCCCAGGTCTGCCGAATTCCGCAAAACGGCGTTTGCGGCGACAGCGCGATTCGCCGGGAGCAGCGGGTTGGGTACGCCGCCAGGAAACGTCCCGTCCGGTTCGAAGCGCATGTCGATGGCCTCGATCGGCAGGTCGCGTACTAGGCGGCTCACCACGGGGCCGGCGCAACCGTTGCCGGCGTCAAACACGATACGCAGCGGTGGCAGGGCTGCCAGATCCACGTAAGTCTTTAGATGGGCGACGTATTCCTCTAGCAGGTCCTCGTGCGTGATGGTTCCGGGGATGGGCGCATCGGTGAAATCGCCGCCTGCGGCCGCACGTCCGAGATCGTGTAGGCCCGTGTCGCCGCTGATCGGTCGGGATCCGACCCTGACAGGCTTCATCCCGTTGTAGTTCATCGGATTGTGGCTGGCGGTGACCATGACGCCGCCGTCCAGACCTCTGGAAAACACAGCGAAGTAGACCATTTCCGTGCCGCACAGGCCGATGTCGAGCACATCGGCGCCCGCGCGGGTGATGCCCCGGGCCAACGCGTCGGCCAGAGTCGGGGAGGACAGGCGGACGTCGCGCCCTACTGCAACGACGATGCGTTCGCCAGTGCGGCGCTCGCCTGCCCCCAATCCGGACGCGCGATCGCCGCGCAGCACGTCGACCAACGCACGACCGATGCCTTCGGCCAGATGTTCGTCCAGGTCTTCCGGGACGCGCCCGCGGATGTCGTAAGCCTTGAAGCAAGCGGGAAGGTTCGGGGTCATGGGTGCCTCCGCCGGGAACCGGACTGCGACACACGCCTCAGCGTCGCTTCGCGCCGGCAAGCATAGCCGATCCAGGCCGCGAAAGGGGAGGGTGCAACGGGGGCCGCGGCAAGTGGGCCAGGGCCGCTCCGGTGCCCCCGCACCCGATTGGGGGCCGGCGACCTTCGCGGCCCAGACTCGGCCCCTTTGGGGCCTCAAACAGTGGGCCGCGTCGCGCTTCGCGCGAATAGGCCTCCGTCACCCCGTCGGGTCCCGCATGTCCTCCAAAGGGCCCCGGCCCCCTCGCCGCGGCCCCACGAACTTGTTTAGCGAAGAAGAAGG
>CAZHDQ010000471.1:1826-3096 GCA_964531595.1 uncultured Anaeromyxobacteraceae bacterium | reverse complement strand
AAAACCGCCGCTAATATGGCCACAGGCCCCGCGACGAAAAGAAAGTTAATCACCGTTTGCGGAAGCGCAAGGGGATAAGGCGACCCAACCCGTGGGCAATGGGCGATTGGGGCGGATGGTCGAGGCTATGGCCACGGGTCGCGGCAGCCCGCAGCAGGATGCGGTCGGCGTCTTCTGGAATCAAGGGTCGTACGGCTTCAAAGAACGCCTTTCGGAACTGAATCACGGACGCCCAGCGATCCTGGGGCCGCCTTGCCAAGGCACGGTGGATCACGTCCTCAACCGACTCTGGGATGTCTGGCTGAATCGTACCCACACGGTAAGTCGGGATTGCGCGGTCAGACACCAGGTATTCAGTGTACGATTCGGGTGAGGTGTCCTTCAGGTGCAGGGCGCGGATCCCGCAGATCATCTCGTACGCGACCGTCCCCAGCCCATAGATATCGGTCAGTTCGTTGGTCTGCCCCGATTCCGCCGTCTCGGGCGCCACGTAGGGAGGGCTGCCCACGGTCAGGGGATTCGTGGGGGCAAGCGGCAGATCCTTTTCATACGCTGGCTTCGCGCTGCCCAGATCCAGCATCCGAACGCGCACCCCGAACCCCGCGCTTTCCTCCAGGACGATGTTCCCCGTTTTGATGTCGCGGTGGACGATATCGCGGGCATGCATTTCTGCGATGCCTTCCATCAGGGCATCGAGGATCGGTGCTGCCTGTTTCAGAGACATGGCGCCGGACTCGCGGATCGCCACGTCCAACGTCCGGCCTTTGACCAGTTCCATTACGAAGTACGGCAGACCCTCCGGCGTGGTTCCGGTCCGCAGGATCCGAGGAAAACACGGGCTGCGCATCAGTGCCAGGTAGGCCGCTTCGCGCTTCAAACCCGCGACCGCAGCGGACACGTCGCCGTGCATCGCGTGGAGCACCTTGACCGCAACCAGCCGTTTTCCAACCGATATCTGTTCTGCCGCATAAACCCGCCCGTATCCGCCGAATCCGAGTTGTCGAACGACCCGGAAGTCGTCACCAAGAACGATTCCCAACAATTTGTCGTTGTTATTCGCGCCGCTCATTTCACCCCGTCCGGGGCCGCTGCACCCCGGTGGACGCGCAGATTGTGTCCTACCCGCCAGCCAATTACCAGCTCCTAAGTGAAACGACCAAGGGTCGCGAACCGCTTTGGAGCATGTTCAGCATGGGCATTGCGACGAAGGGTTACAGCATGCCTGGTTAAGCCCGGACTAAGGGTAAAGGTTTGGGTTAAAATGCGTAAT
>CAZHDQ010000471.1:0-1816 GCA_964531595.1 uncultured Anaeromyxobacteraceae bacterium | reverse complement strand
TGGGCATGGCAACGAAGGGCTCCAGAATGCCTAGCCATGGATAAATGATTGGGTCAGAATGCGTAATTCCGCGCGTCAGTCAGCCGCTGCACCAGCGCCAGCGCCCCGTTGTAGCCGAGCCAAGGCATCGGGTACAGGCCGTGCTTGAACACCGATGGATATCCCAGTTCGACCACGGCCGCCTTGCCCGCACCCAGCGCAGTCTTTTGGACCGAGGAGCCGATCACAACGGGAATCGGTTCGATATCGAATTGTTCAAGGAACACGCTCAGCCCACCGTCGCGCGACAGGTCCGCGAACACGCGCGGCGGGTGGGCAAACGAAGCCCCAAGCCGCGCAGCCGTCTCGAAGAATCGATCCGGATCGGCCTCGTCCCCATCGGTCAGCACCACCAGTGGGAGTTCGCAGTCCAGTTCGTGCAGGAACGCCGCCAGCGCGGCCGCCGTAGCCGTGTCCTGGTAGATCGCCACGCGCATGCCTTTCAACCGGCGCGCCCCATGCGCGATCATCGGTACGGCACGGCCCAATTCGCGGTCGATCGCCGCCTCTACTTCGCCCGCCGGGACGTCCCCAGCCGCCCCTAGGGCCCGAAGAAACAGCGAAGTTCCGTGCAGCCCGATAGGCAGATCCAGAGGCACAACCCGTCGATCGGGCAGGCTTTCGAATCGCGACACCATCGTTCGTGCGACTGGCAACACGCCGATCACGCCCGACCGAGCAACACCGCCCAGCGCCGCCAGCCCCTCGCCACCCAGCAGGTGTGGACCAGCCTCCAGGCCGATCGCCCGCAGCAGGCGCCGGACCTCGCTCAAGTTCGCCGCATGGTCCATTTCAAACCGGTCGAACAAGTACCCGGCCAGCGACACGCGACGCCTCTCGGGTGCCACGTCCCAATCCAACAAGTCGCAGACGGCTGCAAGCATCCGTCGGTAGCCACGCAAGAACGACCCATCATGACCCGGGGCCTTCAGTAGCAGCACTGGACACGGCAGTTGCGCCCGCAGTTCCTCGACCGCGGCCTCGACATCGAACGCCGACAGCTCGACCGCAGCGTTCGTTGTCACCACGAACAACTCGGGATGGCGCCGCTCATACCAGGTCGTCGCGAAATCCATCAGTCGCTTTCCCGAGCCCTGGATCAAACGCACGTCGTCAACGCCGGTCCACAGCCTCTGATTGTGCGATTCCTGGAACCAGTCATGGTCGACCAGGTGCATCTGGGTCTTGAACTTGCAGCCGACCGTCGTGTGCAGAAGCATCACGGCACCCGGGATAGCGTGGACGCCCAGAAAGATCCCGAACAGGTCCGTGTGGTCCACCGGACGCAGCCGGAATTCTTCGATATCCGGATGGTTCTCCGGCATCCTGCCGTCCTCCACCGGGCCCGCGGGCCCGTTTCACGACTACAGGTACTTCCCGTAGCGCGCCTCGAACACCGCCCCTGCCGCACGCCCGAACTTGTCGACTGCCCGCGGAACGCCCCGGTAGCCCGGCATCAGGTGTCCCAAAGGGACCGTCGGCAAATGTGCCTGAGCCGCCTGCCCCATTAGAAAGTCCGACAGGTAGCCTACGTCGAAACGCCCCTCGATAAGCACTGGCGCCAACACCGCCGGTTCGTAGAACAGCCGGTACGGCAGATCGACACCCAGCGAGTCCAGGTTGCGCCGGATGCGCTCGTGGACATCGGGTCGGTCTCGTTCCTGGATCACGAGTTCGATATCGAAACCCATCTCGATCATCAGCGGTAGGGCACCCAGTCCTTCGGAGGCCAGATCGTCGGGTCGAAAGTTGTGGTGGGACCCGATGCAGTAGGCCA
>CAZHDQ010000470.1:0-3101 GCA_964531595.1 uncultured Anaeromyxobacteraceae bacterium | reverse complement strand
CCTTGCAGTTGACCCTGTTTCGCCGACCTCGGTCATCGGTTTGACGGTGAATTGGTGGTAACCCGGCGGGCCTTGGCAGGTCATTTCATCCGCTTCAGTTGGCGGCGCGCCCAGCCGCGGGCATCCTCGGTTTCCCATTCCAAGTGGGACGGGGTATCGGTGTCCGACAAGACGGCTTGGTAGGCAAGGCGGGCCTCGTCGTTCAGCCTGTTTTCCCGCAGGCATTCGGCCAGTTCCAGTCGTGTTTCGGGGTCGCGCGGTGCCCGTTCGATGCCCAGGCGCGCGTAATGGAGTGCCTGTGCGTCGTCGCCCCAGGAAAGCGTGGACGGCAGTTCGCGGTACGCCATCGCCAAAAAGACATAGCCTTCGTAGCGCTTAGGGTCACGGGCGATCAGGTCTTCCAGGGCCTTGCGCATGGGCTTTGCGGCCTTGAAGCCCTTGATCAGGTTCACCGTGGATGCCGCCTTGTGGCGGTTCATCAGTTCCCAGTAGCGACCGTCGTAGTTTCCAGGGCGCTCTTTTTGGATCTGGAGCGCACAGTCGATACCGGCCTTCGCCGTGGCTGAGGCTTCCTTTTTGCGGCCGGCTTGGACCAGCCGATGTGCCAGGAAGAATGACGTTCGGGCGCACCAAATCTGGGCCTCGTGATCGTCAGGACGCTGTGTAGCCAGTTCGACGAATCCCTGCCATGCGGCCTGGTGGCGGTCGATGGCTGAGCGCGCCTGGTAGGCCGACATCGCCTCGCGAAATTGCGGTGTGTTGGCCAGTGGCTCGGTGGGCTCGGCGAAAGCGGGTAGGGCGGCCAGGGACATCACGGCGAACATGGTTGTCACCAGAGCCGCGGTCAACAAGGGATTTTGCGTTCGTCGCATGCTGCCTCCTTCAAGCCGGGCGCAGGATACCAGAATCTGCGCTCGCTGGTCTTGCGCGGGATTCGGGAATAGGGCGTCCGCCACCGGCGATACAGATCGAGACTGTCACGACCAGCCATTTCGGGGTAGAAATGTTTGTGACTTGGCAGGTCTGGGGGGTTCATGCCGAACGCAATTGTCCTGGACGCGGCCCGTTGCTCGGGCTGCGGCATCTGTGTGCGAACCTGCCCGGAGTGCGTTTTCGAGGCCGGTGCTGGGGTCGGTAGCCCGGTCGTCGTAGCACATCCGGAACGTTGCCTGGGGTGTCTGGCGTGCGACGAGGACTGTCCCGAGGGGGCGCTGCGCGTGCATCGCCTTCCCTGGGACATGGCGGTTGCCGATGTGCCTGAACCAGGGCAGGGTCTGGACGAACGTGTGCATGATCTGGTCGTCGTTGGGGCAGGGCCGGCCGGCCTGGGTGCCGCAATCGCTGGACGGGCCTTGGGCCTTGATGTTGCCGTCGTAGAGCGCATGCCGTCAATGCGAAGGGCCCACCATCCCGACGGTGGCATGCTGATGGGGCAGCCAGGTGATGTGACGCAGGGGTTGCGTGGCCTGCACCTACCGGACCTGGATGTCACGGTGCCGCGTGACCGGGTCCGCGAGACGCTGCATCGTGCCTTCCTGATGGGGCCGGACGGGCGCACCACCCGATCCTCTGGGCCCGGAAAGGCGATGGCGGCGGTCGACAAGGATGTGTTCGTACACCTGATGGCCGAGCGGGCACTGGATGCGGGTGCACGGATTGCCTGGAACACCCGGGCCGTTGCAGTCGAGCGCGATCCAGGCTGTGGGCCGGTCCGCGTGCGGATCGATGGGGATAGGGCCATCGCCGGCAAGGTAGCGATCACCGCGGAAGGCATCACCGGTCGACTGTCCGCGGCCGCCGGCGCGCCTGTCAACGACGACATCGCGGGTTGGTCGTTCGGTGCGATGTTCAACCACGGTCCGTTGCAGGTCCCGCTCGACGAGATGGGTTTTGCGCTGGGGGCGCCCGCAGGGTTTCCAGATGGTGTCGGGGCCTTGTCCTACTGGTCGTCTGGGACCGCTCGCACCGAATTCATGTCCGGAACCGTGCAGCGCGTTCGTCACAGGGTCGGCGACGTGCGACTGACTGACTTGGTCCGGATGGTTGGGGCACAACCTCGGTTTCGCGACCGGATCGGCGATTTCCAGACGTCGACTGCCGTGCCTGACGGGTGCCGGATCCTGGCACGTCGTCTGCCTCGTTCTGCGGTTGCCGACCGGTTAATCGCGCCGGGGGACGCACTGACCTGTTGCGGCATGCTGACTTCGGTGGCCGCCGCGCGGACCGGGGCGCTGGCGGCGCGTATCGCGGCGGCGGCGATCACCCGTGGCGACGTGTCCGCTGCCGGCCTGAGTGGCTTTGACCGGCGCGCGTTCGCGATGCCACTGGTGCGCGGCATGGCGTTCCTGCACAACCTGCTGGTCGAGGCCCCAATGGCGCTGAGGCCGGCGGACCTCGACGCGCTTTTTGGGATCTTGCAGCCGCTGGATCTGGGCCGGATGATGGGTGGTGGTGCTGGCGCGGCGTGGGCATTGGCGATGTTCATGGCCCGCTCGGGTCGGGCAATGGCCCGTCGGCGTGATCTGGCGCGGTATCTGGGCATGCGGCCACCTGCCGGCGCGCATTGAGTGGGCGCTGCATCTGGTTCTGGAAACAGCAAATACGCTATGAGTTTTCCCTGCGGCCGTGAGTAGCCTGTGCCCATGTGGTGGCGCTTCCGGTCGATGATTTCCTGCACAACGATCGAACCGATCGTTCGGATCGGCTTGGTATTCCTCGATTGTGTCGTAGTGTGGGTTGTGTACGGTGTTGTCTGCACCAGAAACTATACCGCGCTGGCCGGCAACGCGCCATACTGTCCCAAACAGAACGCGAAACACCGGACAGGGTAGATTGGGGCAACGGGGGTGTCGTAGGAAGGCGCGCGTCCGTCAAGCTGATTTACGAGTAACTCAGCAGAAGCGTTCCACCCTGATCAGACCTGGAATTCTCACCCACGAAATGCGTGAAGTCTGGCGATGTTCCGAAACCCCCGGTGTCCAGTTCCACCTGTCGGTCGCAAGTCGTTGGACGGGCACCAGAAGGAAGCGTCGAACTAGGCCATTTCCTCGGTTCGACCAAGCCATTGCCGCAGCATTGTCGGTGGTGTCAATATCGGACCT
>CAZHDQ010000469.1:0-3104 GCA_964531595.1 uncultured Anaeromyxobacteraceae bacterium | reverse complement strand
GACCCAGGAACTGGAACTGGAACTGCAGCGCGGCGAGGTCGAGTCGGTCACGGTTCGGGAACCGGTGACGCTGCTGACTCTGGTTGCCGAGGCGATGGGCCAGACCGTCGGCGTGGCGGGGCGGTTCTTCCACTCGCTTGGGGCCGTCGGAGTCAACATCCGCGCAGTGGCTCAGGGTGCCAGTTCCAGGTCGATCTCGTGCGTGATCGACGCCGACGAGACCCAGGTCGCGGTTCGGACGGTCCATGCAGCCTTCAACTTCGCGCATCAGCAGGTGTCGCTGCTGGTGTTGGGCAAGGGCACGGTCGGCGGGCACCTGCTGTCACAGATCGCGGCCGAGCGCCAGACGCTGGAGGCTCGCCACGATGCCGAACTGGACGTCGTAGGGGTCGTCGGGCGCCGCGGCGTGGCATTCGACCCCGAGGGCCTGGAACCTGCTGACTGGGCAAGCCGGATGGCCCCGTGGCCCGGGGATGGGATGCCGGACGTCTTGCCCTTGCTGGACCGGTTGCGCCGGTTGCCGGTGCCGGTACTGGTGGACTGTACCGCGGCCGACAGCATGGAGGCCCTGTACGAGGAGGCGTTTGCCCGGGGTATCCACGTCGTTGCCGCTAACAAGAAGCCTCTGACGATCCCGTGGGAGGCCCGCGAGCGCCTGATGGACGCGGCCAGACGAAACCACCGCTTCTACAACTACGAGACCACGGTCGGCGCCAGTCTGCCGGTCATCGACACGCTGAAAAATCTGGTCCGCACTGGCGACCGGGTATTGCGCATCGAAGGGTCGTTTTCGGGGACGCTGGGCTTCGTTGCGAACGATGTCATGGCGGGTCACGCACTATCGGATGTCGTGCGGCGCGCGCGCGAAATGGGCTACACCGAACCGAACCCTGCCGAGGATCTGTCGGGCATGGACGTCGCGCGCAAGGCGTTGATCCTTGCTCGGGAGCTTGGGATGGCATTGTCGATCGAAGACGTCCGCGTGTCGCCGCTGGTGGATCTGGCCCTGCCGCCCGGTGCGGACGTGGATGCGTTCTTCCAGGCATTGCGGGCGGCAGACGACACGTTTGCGGCCTTCCGAGACAAGCTGATCGCCGAAGGCAAGGTACTGCGCTACCTTGCGCGCATCGACCCTGAACCGCCAGCCGGCGAACCGTTCGTCCAGGTCGGTCCGATGGCGGTCGATCGGGACCACCCGGCTACGCGCCTGCGCGGCACCGAGGCATTCGTCGCCTTCACTACCGAGCGGTTTTGCGAGTACCCGCTGCTGGTCCAGGGGTCGGGCGCGGGCGGTGCTGTAACGGCGGCCGGCGTGCTGGCAGACATCTTGAAGGTGTCGATGACGCTGCGGGGGCGGTAAGCGCCCCGGCGGCCGCGGCGAAAACCCGCTTATTCGGCCGTACGGTCTGTTGGAATTCACGCGGATCAAGCACATCCACGTCGACGTGACCGCGGACCGGTCCAAGCGGTTCTGGTACGACTACATTTTCAACTACTGATCCCGTCCTGATGAATCCGATACAGGGCGAAGCGCATCCAGCCCGAACAGGCGGGCGTGGGCAGAGGGGACACCACGGCAGAACGGGTCAAAGCGGCACCCGCGACAAGATGCAGCCTTGACACGATGGTTGATCGGCACGTCGCTCCCGCCGGCCGCTGCGTAGAACACGTCCGCGGAGGTTTCCGGGGAGGCCGGAACCACTGGCGTCGGGTCGGTCAAACAACACAACGGTGGCGAGCAGTCGCCGAAGAAGGGTTCGACGGCCAGTTCCAGCGAGTGGCAAAGCGGGATCGCACGGTCGAGCGCGGCGCCTGCGGTCGTCAGGTCCACGGCGAGGTCCGGCGCCTTCAGGTGGCCGTACTCGTTCAGCAGGGTGAAGAACACCATCCCCCGCATGGGCCCAGGCTTAATTAGTTCGGCGATCAGACGCATGTGGGCGTCCAGAACCGGGACGTTCTGCCGTGTCAACGCGACGTTGATGGTGAGGTCGGCACCAAGAGCACAAAGATTGCGGATGCCGGCGATGGCCCGTGGGTACTGGCCTTGCGAGCCGGTCAAGCGATCATAGGTCTCGGGCCGATGGCCGTGAAACGACACCATGAACTGCCGGACACCCGCGTCGACGACGGCTCGGCAGAAGGTCAGATCGGCAAACCGAACGGCGTTCGTCTGCATCGATATCGTACCCACGCCGAGCTGGCGAAGACCGGCAATGATCGCTAGAAGTTCCGGGTGCAGGGTCGGCTCACCGCCAGTCAGCACGACGCTATCGCCAAGACGACCGGTCACACCGGGCGGCAGGATTCGTGGCAGATCGGCCGGGTCCAGGCGGCGGCCACCCAGGCGAACGAAGCAGAACGGGCACGCCTGATTGCAGTGGAAATCGATGCGTAGCAGGTGCTCGACATTTCGACCACCCCCGGTCTCCAGTACGTCACCGGTGCCCAGGGCGTCGGGTGCCACCGGCATCTCAAGGTCGCCGGGCGCAGCGACAGCCCGGGCCCGCAGGCGCTCGACGATCTGGTCCAGCAGCGACAACATTTTCGCGCGATCGGCGGTATCAAGCGGTGCGTCACCGGACACCCGGTATGAAACCCGCAACCCCGGTGCCCGCGCGTAGCACGGCGTGGCATCGCCGTCGGCGGCCGGTGCGACCAGAATCTCGAACATCGGTCCCAGAACGGTTCCAGACCCGACGCCCAGTCGAAGGACGTCCCCGAGGGCGGGCTCGCAGGGCTCCCAACCGGCCTCGCGTACCCATTCGACCAGCAATCGGTCCAGCATCACTCGTTCCTGCCCTGTCGAGCCCCATGGGTCTCGCCGGAGTATCCGGGTTCCGCGACGCCCAAGTCAAGGCTCCGACTTGCCTGGAATCCACCGCCAGGGTCGAGCGTGCTCCTTCCTGGATGGTCTTTGCGACGTATACGGGGTACCTGCGGGTCACTTTCGTGCCGCATTCAGGCCGATTGGCCCGTGACACCCCAGGGTCGGCAACTCCAGACGTCCTTTTTTGGACGTGGAGGGGTTTTCGGGCAGACCCGTGCACCGCTGGTGGCCACACGACTGTTTTTGGACGCCCCTACCCCGGGCGGGTCAGCCCGAT
>CAZHDQ010000468.1:0-3135 GCA_964531595.1 uncultured Anaeromyxobacteraceae bacterium | reverse complement strand
GGTTGGGAACGCGCGTTCTCGGCCCAGGAAAGGCACGCGGACCGTCGGGCCGGAACGCCAGGAACGATCGGCCAGAATGCCAACAAATTCCCCCCGGGCCAGGCGCTCGCGGACTTCCAACACGTGGGAGATGCCTTCGGGGTCGATCTCGATCATTGCGTCGTCGATGTCCGGGGCGAGCCGCCGAAATTCCTGGTAGAGCATCGAAGAACGCGCCGAATAGATCAGCATCGAGAACCGAACGCCCCGTGCGATGTGGAAAGCCCTGGCCATTTCGAGGGTGCCCAGGTGGGAGCCCAGGACCAGGACGCCCTGTCCGCTGGCATGCATGGCGAGCGATCCCGCCTCGTTGTCCGATGCCAGCCGGAAAAGGGACGAGCGACCGGTCAGGGCGCACGCACGGTCCAGAATCGATTCGGCGAACCTGAACAGCGTGCGGTAGGCCCCGCCGAAGGACGAACGTCCCAGCGCGGCGAGGCGGAAGTCCCCGATCGCCTGCCGTGCCTCGCGTGCGAACAGTGTGTAGTAGAACGCGATAATCGCCACCAGGGCTCGTACGACGGCGTAGGGCGCGACCCGGAGCAGGCCCAGCGTAAGGCGGATGCCCAGTCGGCTGCCGGACTCGCGCATGTCGTACCAGGCCATGGTCAGGCCTCCGTGTACCGGGTTGCCCGGCGACGGTCGCAAGCGTTCAGCAGTCGGCGGACACCAGGGAGGGCCGCCAGCCATCGTCGCACGGTCAGGCGCGCGTGCAGCGCCGACATTTGCGCATTGTCGAGAAACGGCCGGAAATGGGAGTGGTGTTCGCCGGGCGGCGCATAGCGGATCCGGGTCGGCACGCCAAGTACCGGGATGCCGGCAAGTACGCTGCGGGCCAGTACCTCGACGTCGAACGCCATTCGGTCCGCTCGGGCGGGGACCGTGTCCAGCAGGTTGGTCGGATATACTCGGAAGCCGCACTGGGTGTCGCGAAGTGGGTGATTTTCGGTTTCCAGGCGCCACCAGAACATCCCGAAACGGTGGCCGAATCTTGACGAATTCGGGGCGTTGTCGTCCCAGATGCGCTCGCCGGCCAAAACGGCGGTGGGGTTCGCGGCGGACTGGGCGAGGAACCGGGGAATGTCTTCGATGTCGTGCTGTGCGTCGGCATCGACTTGGACGACGTGGGTGAATCCCAGTCCCCGTGCGGCCCGAAGTCCCGTGCGGACCGCCGCGCCCTTGCCGCGATTACGCTGGTGGCAGAGCAGGGTCAGGTCAGGCCGTTTGGGTAGCGTGTCGGGGCCGCCGTCACGGGAACCGTCGTCGACGACGATCACGTGGGGCAGTCGCTCGAGCAGTCGCGCGACTACGCCGGCCACTGTGCCACCGTTGTCGAACAGGGGAACCAGGGCGCACCAGTTAGGTTGCGGGCGCGCGGTCATGGCGAATCCACGACGATTTCCACGACACCTGACGATGCCTCGGCACGGGGCGTCGAGAGCGCCCATGCCAGGCGGGTACGTGCGGCGTCCGGTTCCAGGCGAAACGAAAGGGTTGTGCCAGGCGGCACGGTTGACGAAAACTTCATCCGGCGAACGCTCTTCAGTTCCACGTGCCGCCCCAGGGCATGCTGCAGCAAAGACAGCGCCAGATCCAGTTGCGCCGCGCCCGGTAGGATAGGGTGACCGGGGAAGTGGCCGTCGAAGGCAGGTAGGTCCTCGGGAATCGTCAAACGTCCCGTGATCACGCCGTCTTGGACGACCAGATCGAGTACCCGCAGGTCATGCATGTGAAGCCTCCTGGAGGGCTGAGTCGGGTGGGGCCAGTACCACTACGCGGGCCTCTCCGTGGCGCGAAAGGGATGCGACGATTATTGGCGAATGGGCGGGGCTGCCGCCGAGGATCGTGGCAAGGCCCAGCAGTGGCGCAGTGCCGTGGGCGCGGCCGAGCTGTGATTGGGGCAGCAGGGCACCGTCGACAATCCTTGCCGGGAGCACGTAGGCAGCGGCGGCGGCCAGGGTGTCTGTAGTCTGGTCGGACGAAAGGCAGCAGGCGCCTACGGTGTCCGGGGGGACCGCGGCCTCGTTCAGGGTGCGTGCCAGGAGGTGGATCATCCCCTTTGTCGGGTCGTTACCAGGCGTCATATCCAGGAATGCGGCAGCCCAGGCGGCCACGCGGGCAAGGGGCGGGACGCCGCGCGCTGCCGCCGACATGGCGCGCTCGAGTACCACCACCGCGGCGGTACCGGTTCCGGCATCCCCGGCGATCTGGGGTGGGTCTGAGACCTCGGCGTAATGTAAATCGGCGGCGCCTGCGGCGATACAGTCGGCGTGGCCCAGTGATGCGGCGTCGGCAGCGCACGCCAGCGCGTCAAGCCCGGCGCCGTGACCCGCGCACAGGGTGGTGGACCACCCTTTCAGGCCCAGCATGCGGGCGGCAGTGCCGGTGGAGGCATTCGGAACGACGAACGGAAAGGTGGCTAGGTCAGGTGCCGAGGGGCCGGCCTGGTGCCAGTGCGTCAGGAAACGGTGCTCTGCGTCGGAGATCGCGGCGCACCGGCCGAGCACAAGCCCAATGGCAGTTCGGGTGGCCGCACGATCGGGGATTTTCGCAACGGTCAATGCCCGGCGGGTCGCGTTCAGGGCGAGTTCGGTTACGTGGTCGAGCCCGCGTGGCACAGGGCGACATTCGGACCGTGCCTTGCTGGCCACCTCGATGGCGACGATGACGACGGGCTCCGGCTTGGGGCGCGGCTCTGGCGGCGGATCCCTTGGTGTGGCAAGCACGATCGCTGCATTGTGGCCGTGGAAGGCCAGGTTCAGCGACATGAACCGCGTGCAGGTCGTGGGGCGCGGGACGTTGGGGACGCAATCCAGTTCGCAACCTTCGCGGGGCGTTGTGAACCCGAGGGTCGGTGGCAGCAGTCCGCTGCCGATCGACAGCAGAGATGCGGTGGCCTCCAGGATGCCGGCGGCACCGAGCGCGTGGCCCAGGGCGGCCTTTGTCGATCCGGTCGGCGGAGGAGTACTTTCGAAGGCGCGGGCAATCGCGCGGCTTTCGGTGCGGTCGTTGGCCAAGGTGCCGCTGCCGTGTGCGTTGACGTATCCCAGGTCGCCTGCCGAAATGCCCGCGTCGCTGATTGCGGCGGCGATGGCG
>CAZHDQ010000467.1:0-3151 GCA_964531595.1 uncultured Anaeromyxobacteraceae bacterium | reverse complement strand
AGGCCATTTGCGCGCGATTGATGCCGTTCGGGGCACCACGAAAAACCACCTTCGGGTCCGGTGCGGTGATGGCCAGCAGCCTCCTTCCCGTTGTGTCCAGGATGTCACCCCGTCGACCGGTCACCGTGAACCGCCCGCCGACCATTCCAGCGTGGCGACTCGCCAAGGTATCCTGCTCCTTGACCTGATAGGTGCCCGCCTGTGCGACTATGCCGATCATGATGGCAACGATGCCCAACAGGACCAAAGCCATGCGTTTGACCACCGGTCCCTGGACGCCGTCGTCGGTCCCGGCAACCCACCGTTCAACGCGTCGAAATGCTTCACTAATACGCATTAGTACACCTGCCACACTTCAAGAGCCGCGACGCGTACCCGCCGAACCCGAACCTCGCGTTCCTATCGACGTATCGAGCAACGCTTGCCGAGCGCCGTCTCGGGAGCCAGTTCAGCGCACTTTCGGAAGGCCTCGTCGGCCTGTTCCGATTCGCCCGCCTCCTGGTGCATCACTCCGAGATGGTAGAACGGCTCGGCATACTGCGGGCACGAACGCGCGGCTTTCTCGAAGGCCGTAATCGCGTCGCGCCGATTGCCGAGGGCCTTGTGTACCTGGCCCAAATTGTTGTACCCGACACAGAAGCGCGGATTTAGGAACACCGCCATTTCTAAGTGACGGCGGGCGGAAGGCAGGTCACGGACCTGGAAGTAGGCCCATCCTATGTTGCTATGCGCAAAAGCTGGCGTGGGATAGAGGGGGTCCTCGAGCAGGGGCTGGAGCACCTCGATGGCTTCGTGGTAGCGACCGGACGCGATCAAGGCAGATCCGAGGTTATTGCGTGCCTCCTGGAACTTCGGATCGAGCCGCACGACGGCCTGGAAGTCGGCGACGGCACCGTTGAGATCCTTGAGCCCCATGCGCATAAAGCCGCGCAGATTCAGGGCTTGGACGTGGTTCGGATCGTGCTGAAGCGCACTGTGCAGTTCGCGCTGCGTCATCGCAATGTTGCGGTCCGCGTAGTAGTTCGATGCCAGGCGATACGAGTAGTCCGCCTTGGCGCGGCTGTCGTCGGACACAGTCGCACCCGAGCACGCCGCCATCCACAGCACGACCACGGCGATGCCGACTCGCGGCGTCAGCCACGTGCGAGCCTCGAATACATGCTTGCGATCGTGCAGTTTCATCATTGCCCCGTCCTAATCGGTCCGTCATCAAGGACTCTGATCCGTTCCTGGGGCTGGGGCGGACGCATCCCCATGCCATTCGCGTGCAACCGCACGCGGGTCGACGCCTTCATTTCGGCCTGGAGCCGCTCCATCTCGTCTCGCTGTAGCCTTTGGTCGCGATTGACCTGCACTTCGCGAAACACCATGTGCCGCAGCACCATTTCCTTTTGGACAGACCACACATGGTGGCTTCCAATCCCGATCACCAGGGCCAGCAAGAAGAGGATGCCCATCGCCGCCCAACCGTTGGTAGCTCTGGGACGATTCACCCTTGTACCTCCCCTGCCGCGTTGCGTTCGATCACGCGACACTTGGCGCTGCGCGCCCTGCGATTGGCGGCCACCTCGGCGGCGCCGGGCCTGATCGCCTTGCGGACCGGCATCCAGAACTCACCCGTGGCAGCCAGGTGGCGGAACGCGAACTTGACCAGTCGGTCCTCGCCCGAGTGAAACGACAAGATCACTACGCGCCCCCCGGGCGTCAGGATTTCCGGGATCGCTTCCAGGAACCGCTGCAGCCGGTCCAGTTCGCCGTTGACCATCATGCGCAGCGCCTGGGCAGGCAAGGTCGCACTGGCCATCTTGCGGACGCGGGGGCCCAACACCTCGGTGCAGGCCGCCACCAAGTCGTCCGTCGTATCCATCTTGCCGGCACGCGCACGTTCCTTGAGCCGCTTGGCCAGGCGACGAGCCGCAGGCACCTCGGCCATTTCCCACAGCCGCTGCGCCAGTTCGCTTTCAGCCATATCTGCAATCAGTTCGGCCGCGGTCGGGTCGTCGCCATCCGGATCGAACCGCATATCCAGAGGCTGCCCCGGCCTGAATGAAAAACCCCGATCCGACGCCAGTTGCACGCTGGACAACCCCAGATCGAGCACGACGCCGGAAAGCCGCCCTATGTTGAGTTCCGCCAGGACCTCGGGGATCTCGTCGTACCCGCGATGGACCACCTGAACCCGGTCGGCGAACTGCGCCAGGATTCGGCGCGACGACTCGACGGCTTGCATGTCGCGGTCCATACCCAGCATCCGCATACCCGTAGGCCCGCGGGTCAGCAACAGCAGCGAATGGCCCGCCATCCCGAGCGTTCCAGCCGCTATTACTCCGACCGGCACCGCTTCCATCAGTTCAACCACCTCGTCCGGCATCACCGTCACGTGTTCCGGCAACCGGGCCTCGGTGGTGGGCTGGAAGTCGGCACGGTCAGTCATGCCGCCTCCTCGGAATTTGCCGAAGCGTTGCGGACGACGATGTGCCTGCCAAACTTCGGGTAGGCGTTGCGCAGTGCCTCCTCCCGCCGACTCTTGGTTTCGTAATAGACCTCGGCCGGCCAGATCTGGATTGCGTCACCGACGCCTACCAGCACGATAGAGGTGGGCTCACCCAGGCACTCGCGCATCTTTTTCGGAATGATTACGCGGTAAGTTGTATCGACTAGCGCTTGGATGGTGAATCCTACATAATCAACCAGAAGCGCTTCGGCGGCCTCGGCATCCAGCGAGTTGGCAGCGGCCTCCATCCGGAGCGCGAAGGCTTCGTAGTTGTCGTTCCGACGGATTTCGAGGAAGCGCCCCAGGGGCTCCCGAGTGAAGTTGACGGGACCGTAGCCCAGATTTTGAAGGTCTGAAGGGATGTTGAAACGTCCGCTCTTGGGGTCCAGCGACACTTCAGAGGTGCCGCGAAGCGAGGTTTCTTTGTGACTGTCTCCCATGGCCATGGCCCCAAGCCCCTTAAAGAGGACGAATTACCTTTTTGTACCTTTTCTCTTACCTTTTGGGAACCAGCTCGATTAAACACCATTTAATTCACAGCTAACCTTCTAAAATAATACAGCTTCCACGGTTTGGTCCCGACACACCACAGCAACGGCAATTACCTTCTCCAGATCGACTTTTTATATGAATTTCAGGCAGTTGAATATCCTGGAG
>CAZHDQ010000466.1:0-3157 GCA_964531595.1 uncultured Anaeromyxobacteraceae bacterium | reverse complement strand
GCCGTCGGTTACCACCATTACCGTGCCTGAGTAGACAACAGGTTCCCTCCGCTCCCTCCGTGCCGTGCCTGCGACCCGGCGACCTTGTCGGGTCGCAGGCACGCTACCCTACCCTTACCCCCAGGAGAACCATCATGCGACACTCGATCCTGGTTCCCATCACCATTGTCTTGGCGAGCATCCTGCCAGGGTGCATTTCCGGCACCGAGGGCATCGAAGGCAACTACACGTTCTACGATCGCACCCCGCCTGCCGAGCACGCCTTCCCCTGGGACGGCGACCAAACACTGGCGGCTGCGTTGGCCGTGGGAGCGCGGATAGACGTCGGTGTATCGAACAGGGGCATCGTGTTCCAGCCCCGAAGCGCTGATGTTGATCTTACGTCGGTGGCCGTGGTTGACGGGGTGCGAACCGACGGATTCACCCTGCTGGGTAAGGCGGCAGGCACCGCCCTGGTGACGGTCCACGGGGCATCAATGCAGGACGGGGTGCGGATCCAGGTCAGGGAGCCCGACGGTGCCGCGATTCTTGTGCGGCCCTGGAACTGGTACCCGCTGCCCGCGACCTTCTATGACCAAGGCCTGGCCATCCTACAGGGCCGGGAATCGCACCTTTTTGGCGTGGCACGATCCAATGGGACGGACCTCACGGGCTTCGGGCCGTACGTGTTCCAGGCCGGGACGACGGGGGCCTCGGTCATCGCGGCAACCCCCCGAGCCCGGTCCAATTTCCTGGACCTCAAGGGCGTGGCCCCCGGCGTCGAAACGTTCACATTCGGCCCGTCGGACTCGGTGCAGGTGGCCGTGGTGACCGAGGAGGACATCACGTCCGTCGTGGCGCTGGAAGCTTGGCATTCCGTGCCCGGCCCTGCCTTCACGTGCAAGGTCGGCGAAACGCTGTATGTGGTCTTAGTGCCCTACGATGCGGCGGGCCGGATGGTGGTGGGCGCGACGACTGGCGATGCTCCAACAGTGACGATCGACGAGTCTTCGGTCCCGTTCCTGTCGGATACGACGCCCGGAGAGTCGTCCGAGGAACTCAAGGACGTACTCCAGAACCGGACGGTGTTCCTGAAGTGCGACAGGTCCGGGGATGCCCAGGCGACCATCCACTGGCGGACATTCGAGGTGCCGATCACCTTCGCCATCGAGTAACGAGGTTCGCGCTTCTACTGGCTGACGAATCCGTAGCACTCGGGGGCGGCGTCGAAGACCATGCAAGTCCAGAACTCCGCGCAACTCTTGTCGACACAGTCCTCGATGTGGTTGTTGGCGGCCTTCTGGTGATCGTTGCCGCAGTTGTCCTCGATGGACTTGCGGCAATTCGAGATGCAGGTGCTGGTCTCGTCGCTACTGGGGGACTTGTCCTGGCAACTGAAGTTCTTGGCGCAGTAGTGGTCACAGGCGATTCGGGAGTTGAAGTCGTCGGCGGCCTCGCAGCCGCTGACCCCCAACCCGGCGGCCAAGACCAATGCTGCGCTAGCCATCAGCAGTAACGCCGAGTGGTTCTGTTTCAAATGCTGCATGTGCTTTTTCATTGGTAGGATCTCCTGGTAATTGGTTGGATTCAAGGCGCTTGCCATCGGGCAACGGATCATTCCAAAGCAAGCCGCGTGCCAGCCCCGCGGCGCACTGCAAGTCAGCCTAATTTCGGTGTGGGACACTGGCGTTGTGAATGGATAAAACGGCGAGTTGATTGAGCGGTTTCGAACGGCTGAGCGGGTAGGATCAGGGTGCGGTACAAAGTCCGTTGCAGGCACTGAGCACGACGGTGAGTTCCGTGGGCGGGCCGGCGTTCAACACGATATCATTCCGATTGTATTCGTAGGTCAAGTCTCCGGCGGCGTTGAGCCCGCGAACCCGCAGGTCGTAGGTCGCGGTGTCGCTCAACCCATTGATCAGTACGGATTCGTTCATCTGAACGGCGCACTCCGTGGTCGTGTCACGGATGGACGAGGCCCCGTCCTTGTAGAGGACAAGCCGGATCTGGGTGACCCCGAACTTCGTACAGCCTCCGATGTCATCAAAGTCGAACCACAGGAGCAGCGAAGGCAGGATCTGGTCCAGCACCACCATGACCGGTCCGCTGACCTGATCGCCCACGACCTCGAAATTGTCGGTCCGGCCCGAATAGGTCACGTCGCCGTTTCCGGCCAAGCCGTCAACCTTCACGTCGTAGGTACCCTCGTCGATGTACCTAAGTGTGACGGTCTGATTGGCGGGTGCGCAGTCGAATGTCCCAGCAGCGATCTCTGTATCATCCTTCATGACGTGGACTCGGATCGACTGGATTTTCACGTCCGCGCAGGTACTGCTGCCGCTGCCAACGCGGTAATCGACCAGGAGATCACCCTTTAGGATACTGCCGTCGCCGCAGCCAACTGACGGAAGCGCCATGAACAGCGCTGCTAGAAATGGCACCAAGAAATTTCTCATTTTGACCTCCAAAGTTCGAGTGTCGCCACTCATTGGTTCAACCGATGACATGCCACTGATACGAGCCACAAAATCACTCAAAACGAGGTACCCGCAGACCGAGGACAGACCCTGGTTCACTTACTGCGCACGGTCGTCCTGAAGACCTCCGGACCGGTCGGTGCGGGCGCCTTGGGAAACGGCTCCGCTGTGATCGACAGTTGGAACTCCGCGTGCGGGGTGGTGGTCTTCAGCGTGCCGGTCAGGCCCTTGTCGATATCAAGAGCGCCGATGTTCTGTGGCGCGGTCTGCCCGTTCGCCTGCAGCCAGACCACATAGGTGGTCGCACCTGCCGCCAGTTTCGCTGGATGGCTCAAGTGCCTCACCGTGACCGTGAGTTCCGTGTTCTGGTTTTCACCCTTCTGCGCCTGGATGCTGCCCTCTGCGGCCGGCACCAGCGACGAGGAGGACATCTGCGTTGTCGTCTGCTGAGGTCCCGAGCAAGCGTAAACGGCACCAGCAAGCCCTGCACCCAGCGTCAGCGCGGCCAGAATTTTGGTTACGTTCATCGAAATCTCCTTGAACGTGTTGAAAGAGTCCAGGAAACACCGGCGAGCGCAAACCCGCGCCACGCCAACTTCCCGGCCCAAAGGGTTTATAAAGCACGCTTCGTGCCGTCGGCGAAGCACACAATTTCAACCCGGGTTATTCATGGAGCGTCGTCGCGAGACCGTCGAGACGGC
>CAZHDQ010000465.1:0-3165 GCA_964531595.1 uncultured Anaeromyxobacteraceae bacterium | reverse complement strand
ATGTACACGGCGCCCAGGACAATCCCGCTGGCCGCGACCACGCCCAGCACAACGCCAATGGTCTTGAAGCCCGCCGGACCGCCCAGTGCCTCACGGAACATGCCCGCCAGGATCAGGAATTCGCCGACGAAGCCGTTGGTGCCAGGCAACCCGATGGACGACAGCGTGATGATCATCAGGAACGCCGCGAATACCTTCATATTGCGGGCAATGCCGCCGTAGGCGTCGATGGCGCGCGTGTGGCGCCGTTCGTACAACATGCCGACCAGGATGAACAAGGCACCCGTCGAAACGCCGTGGTTGATCATCTGGAGGATCGACCCCTCGACCGCCTCCTGGGTCAGCGCGAAAATGCCCAGCATTACGAAGCCCAGGTGCGCAACCGACGAATAGGCGACCAGTTTTTTGATGTCTGGTTGGGCGAAGGCCATCAGCGAACCGTACACGATGCCGACGGCGGCCAGTACCATCAGTGGCACCGAGAACACGCCCGCCGCATCGGGAAAGAACGGGATCGCGAACCGCAGGAAGCCGTACGTGCCCATCTTCAACAGCACCGCAGCCAGGATCACCGAACCGGCCGCCGGCGCCTCGACGTGCGCATCCGGCAACCACGTGTGGAACGGGAACAGCGGCACCTTGATAGCGAACGCCAAGCCGAACGCGGCGAACAGCCAAAACTGCTCGCGCAACCCGACGCCGGAATCCAGGAAATCCATGTACGCGAACGACTGCGCCCCGCCCTTGACGTACATGTACAAGATACCGACCAGCATCAGCGCCGATCCCGCGAATGTGTACAGGAAGAACTTGACCGCCGCGTACAGGCGCCGCTCACCGCCCCAGATGCCGATCATCAGGTACATCGGGATCAGCATCAGTTCCCAGAACACATAGAACAACACCATGTCCATCGCGACCAGCGTGCCTACCATCGCCGTTTCCAGGGCCAGCATCGCGATGTAGAATTCCTTCGGTCGACGGTCGATCGCCGAAAACGCCGACAGGATCGTCAGTGGCGTAAGAAACGTCGTCAGCATGACCAGCAGGATGCTGATGCCGTCAACACCGACCGTGTATCGGGCGCCGAAGGACAGCCACGCGTGGTCCTCGACCAACTGGAAGCCGGCCAACCCAACATCGAAGTTGACCCAAATCGACAGAGATACCAGGAAAGTCAGCAAGCTGAACACCAGGGCCAGGCCCTTGTGCGCCGCCGCGTGGGCCCGCGGGACCAGTGCCAGGAACGCCGCACCCACCAGCGGGGTAGCCAGGCTCCACGTGATGAACGGCGTGTTGGCGTAGGTTTCGACGATCATCCGTTACCTCACAGGACGAAAATGACGAGGATCGCCAAGCCGATGACCATCGCCGCAGCGTACGATTGCACATCGCCGCTGGCCAAACGACGCCCCGTGCCGCCGACGAACGACAGCAGACGCGCAGTACCGTTGACGAAGACGTTGTCGATCAGCGCCACGTCGATCCACCGATGGATCCACCGGGACCCGCCGATCAGCGGGCGAATGACCAGAAAATCGTAGGCTTCGTCGACGTAGTACTTGTTCCACAGCGTGCGGTAGAGTCCAGCCCAGGCCGCAGCCATACGTCCCGGCGCATCACGCCATGGTCCGCGATACAGCATCCAAGCCAGGCCAATGCCGGCCAGTGCCACGGCCGTCGATACAGCCATCAGGCCGTATTCCAACGTGTGTGTGCCGGTGTTTACGATCGCCGAGGCCCCGTCCGCGAAGACCGGATCCAACCAGTGTTCCAGCACGTTCAGTTTGTGGTGAGGCAGCCCCAGGAAGCCGGCCAGCGCCGCACCGGCCGCCAGCACAATCAACGGAATCGTCATCGACGCCGGCGACTCGTGCGGGTGTGCATCGTGGGACCGCGATTCCCCAACGAACGTCAGGAAATACAAACGGAACATGTAGACCGCAGTCATCAACGCAGCGCCGAGGCCCAGCGCGAACCACAGGCCGTTGAGCCAGGGTGCCACCGGTCCGGACGCCGGCTGGAGTACCAGCGACTTGAACAGGATTTCGTCCTTGGAAAAGAAGCCCGACAGCAGCGGAACACCCGAAATCGCCATCGTCGCAATCAGGAACGTCGCGTGCGTAATGGGCATCTTCTTGCGCAGGCCGCCCATCTTCTGGATGTCCTGCTCGCCGGCCATCGCGTGGATGACGCTGCCGGCGCCAAGGAACAGGCAGGCCTTGAAGAACGCGTGGGTCATTAAATGGAAGATGCCCGCCCCGAACGCCCCGACGCCAACCGCCAGAACCATGTATCCCAGTTGACTGACCGTCGAATATGCCAGCACCTTTTTGATGTCATTCTGGACCAGACCGATCGACGCCGCGAAGATCGCCGTCGCCGCACCCACCGTCGCTACCACCGCCATCGACACCGGCGACAGCACGTACAGGAAGTTCAGCCGAGCAATCATGTACACGCCGGCGGTGACCATCGTCGCGGCGTGGATCAGGGCGGAAACCGGCGTCGGGCCGGCCATGGCGTCCGGAAGCCACACGAACAACGGGATTTGGGCCGATTTTCCGGTGGCACCGATGAACAGCAATAACGTGACCAGCGTGACCAGCGCGGTGTCGGCCCGGAACACCGATGCCGGATTCGCCACCGCATCGCGTAGCGTCGGGATGTCCAACGACCCGCCCAGGTGGAACACCAGCAAGAACAGCCCGATAAGGAAGCCGAAGTCGCCGATTCGGTTGGCCAGAAACGCCTTTTTGCCTGCGATGGCCTTGTCCATGTCGTCAAACCAGAAGCCGATCAGCAGGTATGAACACAAGCCGACGCCTTCCCAGCCAACGAACAGCAGCAGCAGGCTGCGCCCCAGTACCAGCAGCAGCATCGAAAACAGGAACAGATTCATGTGGCTGAAGTACCGCGCGTACGAAGCATCATCGTGCATGTACCCAATCGAGTACATGTGGATGACCGACCCGATACCAGTGACCACCAGCGCCATCACGATGGACAACGGGTCTAGGAACAGCGCGAAGTCCACGTGGATCGGACCTGATGAAATCCAGGTGAACAGGTTGGCAGTGACGCCCTGTAGTTCCGCATTCCCCGCACGCAGCCCAACGAAGCCCCAGGCCGCCGCGGCCGCCGCGAAAAACGAAACAAACGGCA
>CAZHDQ010000464.1:0-3182 GCA_964531595.1 uncultured Anaeromyxobacteraceae bacterium | reverse complement strand
GGGGGGCGCCCTCGGGGGTGCGGGCGTTGAAGGAATCCAGCAGGATTCGGGCGGCTTCCATCTCCTCCCGAGTCCAAGCGTGCCACGTCGAGTGCTTGTTGGCTGGGCGCGGAAGGACTCCTCGCCGCACGAGGTAGCCGAGATGGTCGCGGCTGATCCCCAGCTTCTCGGCAACCTGCCCGGCCAGAAGCAGTCCCCGCCCCTGGACTCGTCCCGCGTGGGCCCCCAGTCGGTAGCCAAGAAGCGACTCCCAAGAGCGGAAGGCAGCCCCGTAGTACTCCCTCGGAGTACCCTCTGGGCCGGGTACCCGCACGACGAGGCTCTCAATGCCCTGGCGCGAGATCGTGATGCCCTCCAAGTAGCAGGTCAACCATTCCCGTTTTCGCCCCGGCAACCAGGTCGGATCGAACTGCCACTCTCGCGCGAAGCGATCAAGTGCCTCGTGGTCGGGGCCCACGGCAAGGGCATCCAGCCGGGCCCGCGTGCGCTCAACGGCTTCTCGCTCCGCGGTGATGACCGCGAACCGCGAGTCATAGTCGGGCTTGGAGATGTCGCCCTCGATGTAGAGATCCTGAAGCCTCTTGGCCTTCCGGGTCAGTGCATCCAGATGCACCCGAGCCCGAGCCTTGTCGGCCTCCACGCTGGCGGTTGGAGTGTCCAGGGATGCCTTAAGACCATCGATGAAGAAGGGTTCCCGCGTGATCTCGACCAGATACTTGTCGAAGGCGGCGTGCAGATCTGCTCCCAGTGGTTGTCCGATGTCGCACTTGTTGCGAGGGCGCGCCGGGTTGCTTGAACGGCAGACGCAGCCGTAGCGGATTTTCGATATCCCGGCCTCTCGGCAGTGCCTTGCGTAGAGGCGGTGTTGCCGCTCCTGGATTCCGAGGGTCGAGAATCCGACTGCCTGTCCGGGGCGCGGATCGGCGAAGACGAAGCCCGAGTAGGGGTGCGAGTCCCGGTTGTTCGCGCGCACCTGGACATGATTCGTGGCACGCCGTTTCAGCACGCGCTGCGCGGCGTCCCAGATGTCATCGGGAACCAGTTGCTCGCCCTCGGGGAACACGCGGACGGCCAGTACATCCTCGACAGCCCTTGGGATCTTGCGGCCCTTGTGGACGCGAAGCGAATAGACGACAACCCCACGGTATAGCGGTTGGCGAAGCCAGTCCCGGACGGCCACCGGGCTCCGGGCACCAATGCGTCGGGCCAGTTCGGAGAGATTTGTAAGTCCATCCTGGACGAAAAGCCGGAACGCTTCACGAACGGCTTCGGCCGCCGGAGTGTACCGCCATGTGCGGGTCTTCCTGTCGTAGGAAACGCCCCTGGGCAACCTGTTGGTTCCGTTCGTCTGCCCAGCGACAATCCGCGTTGAGCGTTGACGACAACTACACCTGAGCATCTGGGTTGTAATTGACTATGGAGCCGAGCCGTTGGACAAGTCCGCGACCCTAACAGGGGATTGCGGTTGAAGACGACGGACGCTCAGGTGAGGCGATTGATGGAAGATATGGCGAGGCACGGGAAGAAGGGTCGGGCCGCGATGCGGTCCGGGATGAGCCGAAACACGGCGGCAAAGTACCTGAACGCGGGAAGGTTGCCGTCGGAGATCGTGACCCCTCGGACTTGGCGCACGCGGTCGGATCCGTTTGCTGCGGTTTGGCCGGAGATAACGGCGATGCTGCGTGAGGCGCCGACGCTGGAGGCGAAGACGATCTTCGATGTCCTGATGGATCGGGAGCCGGACCGTTACGCCGAGGGCCAACTGCGGACGCTGCAACGGCGAATCCGGGCGTGGCGGGCGACGGCGGGGCCGGAGAAGGAGGTCTTCTTCGCGCAAAACCACCGGCCTGGCGAGGCGATGCAAACGGACTTCACGTGGGCGACGGAGCTTGGGATCACGATTGGTGGCGAGGCTTTCCCGCACATGCTGTGCCACTCGGTGCTGCCGTACAGCAACTGGGAGTGGGCGACGGTCTGCGGGTCGGAGTCGATGTCGGCGATCCGCCGTGGGATTCAGGCTGCGCTCTTCCGCCTGGGCCGGGTGCCGCGCTGGCACCAGACGGACAATTCGACGGCGGCGACGCACTACTTGGCGACGGGCAAGCGGGGCTTCAACCAGGAGTATGGGGATATGGTCGAGCACTTCGGGATGGAGCCTCGAACGATTGGGATCGGCGAAAAGGAGCAGAACGGCGACGTGGAGGCCGGGAACGGCGCGCTGAAGCGGCGCCTGGAGCAGCACCTTCTGGTCCGACGGAGTCGCGACTTTGACACCGTGCAGGACTACGAGGCGTGGCTTGTTGCGATCCTGGAGAAGGCGAACCGTGGGCGTGCGAAGCGCGTAGCCGAGGAACTGGACGCGATGAGGCCGCTCGTGGTGTCGCGTCTGCCGGAGTACACGGAAGAGGACGTGACGGTCACGACTTGGGACACGATTCGCGTGAAGCACAACGCTTACTCGGTGCCGTCGCGGCTGATCGGGGAAGTCGTGCGGGTGCGGGTCTATGAGGACCGTCTGGAGGTCTTCTACCGTGGCCAGCACCAGGTGACGGTGGACCGGCTGTCGGGTCGCGGCGGACACCGCATCGACTACCGGCATGTCATCTGGTCGCTGGTGCGCAAGCCGGGTGGCTTCGCGAGGTATCGGTACCGGGACGACCTCTTCCCTACGGCGATCTTCCGGGCGGCGTACGACGCGCTGTGCGCGGCGCCGCACAAAGGGATCGGCGCGGACGTGGACTACGTGCGGGTCTTGCACCTCGCGGCGTCCACGATGGAGTCCGAGGTCGAGGCCGCGCTGGAACTGCTGCTGGCCGAGGGCACGGTCCCGACGCCGGACAAGGTCAAGGCGCTGGTGGTGCCGATGCGGCCCGAGGGCTTGGTGGACATGCCGGTGCTCCAGGTGGACCTGACGGGCTACGATGCGCTTCTGCAGACAGCATGGGTGGCGTCATGAGGAAGGAAGAACGGGACCGGCCCGACCTGGACGTGCTGCTGCGGGCACTGTGCCTGTCCTCCTTCGTCTCGTACCGCAAGGAGGTGGCGGGGACGGCCGAGAAGGCCGGGTGGAGCTTCGACCAGTATCTGCACCACCTGGCCGAACTGGAACTGGATGAACGGAAGCGTCGGAAGGTCGAGCGGATGCTGAAGCGGTCGGGCCTGCCAACGACCAAGACGCTCGC
>CAZHDQ010000463.1:0-3203 GCA_964531595.1 uncultured Anaeromyxobacteraceae bacterium | reverse complement strand
CCCCTACGCGCTGGTCCGTCATCCGCTGTACCTGGTGGAACTGTTGGCGGTGGCAGGGGTCGCTATGCAGCACTGGAACTGGCTGACGGCCGTCGTAGGAGTTGCCCAACTGTGTGTCATGATGGCCCGGATGCGGTACGAAGAACAGGTCCTAGAGGCGCAATTCCCCATCGAATACAAGGCGTATCGCGGGCGAACGAAGCGTTTGATTCCCGGGGTCTGGTAGGGCAGGGCGGCAGGCCCCTGAAACGGCGGGGACTTCACGGATTCGGCGCTACTCGTAGACCTTTTCTTCCTCGTCGAAGGCGTGTTCAGCGTCGGGTTCCGGGTCGCGGACCGCATCTGCGCTGCGCGCGTATTCCTTGTACCACTCGGTCTGGACTATCAATGCCATGACCTCGTTGGTGCCGGTCCAGATCGAGGCCAGGGACAGGTCGCGGACGATGCGCTCGACGGGATAGATGTTCGTGTAGCCAATGCCGCCCATGACCTGCATCGCGTTTCGGGCAGCCTGCTGGCACGATGACGTCACGAACCTCTTCGCTTCGCTGACGAACCGACGCACCCTATTCGGGTCGTCGCCAGCGTCGACCGCGCGGGCCGTTGTGTAGACCAGGGCCCGGCTCGCGTCCAGCAGCATCACGGCGTCGGCTACCTGAAATCCAACGCCCTGGAAGTCCTTGATCGGCTGGCCGAATGCCTTGCGCTTCGACGTGTAGCGTGTCGCCAGTTCAACCGCAGGTCGGGCGGCGCCGATAGTCATCGCAGCGGTGCCCAGACGTTCGGGGATCATCATTGGGTAGAACACGTCGACCGCGCGATTGACGCCGGCCAGCACGTTGGCGTCGGGTACGAAGACGTTGTGGAACATCACGCGGGCCGTGCCACCGCCACGACACCCCATCAGGCCGTACAGGTAGTTGCTGGTGACGCCCGGTCCACGCTCGACCAGGAAGCACGTCATGCCCTTGTGAGGTGCGACGTCTGGATTGGTGCGCGCGTACACCAGGAAGAAATCTGCTTCCGAACCGCCGACGATGAAACGCTTGGCCCCATTCAGCAGCCAACCGCCTTCGACCTTGACGGCCTTGGACGCCGCGCCGAAGAAGTCGGATCCCCCGCGCGGTTCCGTCAGGCATTCCGCAGCGAACTTCTTTCCAGCCAGCAACGGGCGGACGAACCGCTCCTTCTGATCGTCGGTCCCCAGGTGAACGATCGCGTCGCAGACCAGTTCGGCACCGACACCGAAGACGCAGGCGAAGACATAGCCCAGGGCGCCGATTTCTTCCATGGCCATGCAGGAATCGACCCATTGCAGGCCGCGCCCGCCCAGTTCGACGGGGTACCGCGGACCCAACAGGTTCAGTTTGCCGGCCTCTTGAAGGAATTCCTTGGGAAACTGCACCTCGTCACGGTCCATCGCTAGGATCAGGTCCCGCGGGACCGACTTGACGAAGGCGCGCAATTCGTCGCGGTGGGCGCGTTGCGTCGGCGTCATCAGGTGTTCAAACATCGAGCTTGCTCGTGAAGGACGCACCATTCTATCGCGACTGTCGCATCCTTGTCGCCCGATTGTCCTGGTGCTAACGCCTAGAACAACCCGGTGATTTCGCCATCGTCGTCGATGTCGATACGTTCAGCGGCGGGTGATTTCGGCAATCCAGGCATCGTCATGATTCGTCCGCTGATGGCGACGACGAAACCGGCTCCCGCCGAGAGACGGGCTTCGCGAACCGCGATCCGGAAACCTGTGGGGCGGCCCTTGACTGCGGGGTCGTCCGATAAAGACAGTGGGGTCTTCGCAATGCAGACCGGCAGGTTGCCGAATCCGGCCGTTTCGAATTCGGCCAGTACCCGGTCCGCGCCGTCGACGAAATCAACGCCGTCCGCGCCATATACGGTTCGTGCCAGCGTTGCGATCTTTTCGGTCAGAGGCATGTCCAGCGGATAGCGGGGAGTGAAGTGCCGGCGTTCGCCGTCCAGAGCCTCGATCAAGCGGTCCGCCAGGTCCAGCCCGCCTTCGCCGCCCTGCGTGAAGACATCGGCCACGGCGACGGGAACGCCCCGTTTTGTTGCGGTCGCCACGACGGCGTCCAGTTCCGCCTGGGTGTCGGTCCCGAATTTGTTCACTGAAACAACCACCGGCAACCCAAAGCCGGCCAGGTTGTCCAAGTGAGCTTCCAGGTTCGCGATCCCCCGTCCCAGTGCGTCCAAATCCTCGTGGGCGAGCGTGCCCTTGGCTGCTCCGCCCTGGGCCTTCAGGCTGCGCACAGTGGTCACCAGCACCACGGCGGCCGGGTCCAGGCCGGCCTGGCGTGAAACGATGTCGAAGAATTTTTCGGCGCCCAAATCGCTGGCGAATCCAGCCTCGGTCAGCACGATATCCGCCAGTTTCAATGCGGCCCGGGTCGCGACGACCGAATTGGTGCCGTGGGCGATGTTGGCGAACGGGCCGCCATGCACGAAGGCCGGCACGTTTTCGAGCGTCTGGACCAGATTCGGATTGATGGCATCTTTGAGTAAAGCCGCCATGGCGCCGTGAGCCTTCAGATCGGCCGCAGTTACACGCGTTCCGTTATTACTGCGTCCGACGACGATCCGACCCAGGCGCTGTTTCAGGTCGTCGAGCGATGTGGCCAGGCACAGGATCGCCATGACCTCGCTGGAAACGGTGATGTCGAACTTGGATTCCCGGGGCACGCCTTCGGTCCGACCACCGAGCCCGATCACGATATTTCGTAACGCTCGGTCGTTCATGTCGACGACACGGCCCCATTGCAAGGTGCGCGCTTCGATACCAAGCACGTTGCCCTGCTGGATGTGGTTGTCGACCATCGCGGCCAGCAGGTTGTGCGCCGTACCGACGGCGTGGAGGTCGCCGGTGAAGTGCAGATTGATTTGTTCCATCGGAACGACCTGGGAAAGGCCGCCGCCGGCCGCGCCACCCTTGATGCCAAAGCACGGCCCCAACGAGGGTTCTCGCAGGCAGACCATGACCTTGTGTTTCCGCTTTGCCAGTGCTTGGGCTAGGCCGACCGTCGTAGTGGTCTTGCCCTCGCCGGCAGGGGTCGGGGTTGTCGCGGTAACCAGTACCAGTCGGCCATCCGGGCGGTCGTCAAGGGTCTTCAAGAAGTGCCGGTCGACCTTGGCGATGTGCCGGCCGTAATGGTGCAACGCCTCCTGAGGGATGCCAATCGAATCTG
>CAZHDQ010000462.1:0-3208 GCA_964531595.1 uncultured Anaeromyxobacteraceae bacterium | reverse complement strand
CACACCCGACTGCCACTTCCTCCCCGAGGCCCGATACAACGGCTCGAAGCTCGTGGTATTCGCCCCGGATTTCAGCCAGGTGGCAAAGTATGCCGACCAGTGGGTACCGCTGCATGCCGGCCAAGATGCTGCGCTATGGTTGGCGGTGGCGCACGTCATCATCAAGGAATTCTACGTCGACCGGCGCACTCCGTCGTTCGAGCGCTACGTCAAGCAGTACAGCGATTCGCCGTTTCTTGTCGAACTCACGCCGTCGGCGCTGGGGTACAGGCCCGGCCAGATGCTGCGGGCAGGTCGCCTGACGCGATATGGCGGTGAAGACAACGGGGAGTGGAAGTTCCTTGTCCTTGACGAAAAGACCGGCGAACCGAGGATGCCAGGGGGCACGGTGGGCCAACGGTGGAGCGCGACTCCGGGGCAGTGGAACCTCAAACTCGAGGACCCGTCGACCGGCGAGGCGATCGACCCGGCGCTGACGCTCTTGGGGCGACACACCAGCGAGCCCAAGGTGGAATTCGAGGGCTACGCCGAGGGGCGTGTGTCACTTAGGGAGGTACCGGCGATCGAGGTCCAGACCGCCGCGGGTGAAAAGGTCCTGGTCACTACTGTTTTCGACCTGCTCGTTGCAAATCACGGCGTTGCCCGGACCGGGCTTGGCGGCGAGTATGCCACGGGCTACGACGACCCCAACGCCTGCTTCAGCCCCGCCTGGCAAGAAAACTTGACCGGCATCGACGCGAAGACCGTGATCTCGTTTGCCCGCGAGTGGGCATCCACCGCCGAGCACACCGATGGCAAGTGCTGCATCATTATCGGTGCCGGAGTCAACCACTGGTACCACAACAATTTGATGTACCGCTCGGCGATCACCTCACTCATTTTGTGTGGCTGCGTCGGGAAGAACGGTGGCGGTCTCAATCATTACGTCGGCCAGGAAAAACTGGCGCCAAGGTCCATCTGGACAAGCATCGCCTTCGCCAAGGACTGGACCGATGCCCAGCGCATGCAAAACGCGCCATCGTGGCATTACGTCCATTGCGACCAGTGGCGCTACGACGGCAACTTCTCCGAGTACTACCCCGTGCCCAAAGGCGCCGGTAAGAGTCTTGCCCAGGGCCATACCATGGACCTGCAGGCACGGGCGGTGCGCAGTGGTTGGCTGCCGTTCTTCCCACAGTTCAACGAAAACAGCATCGATGTGGTCAAGAAGGCCCGGGCGGCTGGAGCCGAGACCGAGCAGGAGGTTGTCGACCACGTGGTGCAACGGCTGCGTAGCCGCGACCTCGACATGGCCGTGCATGACCCCGATGCCCCCGAGAACTGGCCGCGAGTCTGGTATATCTGGCGTGGCAATGCGTTGCTCGCCAGCGCCAAGGGGCACGAATACTTCCTCAAACACTACCTGGGCACGCATCACAACTCCATTGCCAAGGAGCGCGCCGAAGGTCTCGTGAACGACGTGAAGTGGCGCGAGGCCCCCGAAGGCAAGATGGACCTCGTAGTCGATCTGAACTTTCGGATGGACACATCGGCGCTCTACTCCGACATCGTCTTGCCGGCGGCTACCTGGTACGAAAAGGACGACCTGAACACGACCGATCTCCACTCGTTCATCCATCCGCTTTCGGAGGCGGTCCCCCCATCGTGGGAGTCCCGGTCGGACTGGAACATTTTCCGCAGCCTCGCGGCGCGCACTGGCGAGTTGTCGGGCCGCCATTTCCCGGAGCCGTTCGAAGACCTCGTGATGTCTCCCTTGGCCCACGACTCACCGGGCGAGATCTCCCAGCCCGAAGTTCTCGACTGGTCGAAGGGTGAGTGCGAGCCGATCCCCGGCAAGACGATGCCACATTTTAAAATAGTCAGGCGCGACCTGCGGGCGTTGCTGGCGCAGTACACTGCCCTCGGCCCAAATGTGCGAGACAAGGGGATCGGGGCGCATGGCATCCACATGGACGTGCGCGCCGAGTACGAAAAGATCGTGGCCAAGGGTCCAACTGTTCAGGTGCAAGGCGAGGCGATGCCGTCGCTGGTCGAGGCCCGCGAAGCGGCCGACGTCATGTTGGCACTGGCGCCCGAGACCAACGGCGAAGTCTCCTATAAGGGTTACCAGGACCTCGAAAAAAAGACCGGCCTTCATCTGGTGGACCTGGCCGAGGGCAGCCGTCACGTCCACTTCACCTTCAAAGACCTGCAAGCGCAGCCTCGCCGGATCATCAACAGCCCGTGTTGGTCTGGCCTGATCCATGATGACCGAACCTACTCAGCGTTCACCATCCAGGTCGAACGCTTGGTGCCCTGGCGCACCCTCACGGGCCGCCAGCACCTCTACCTTGACCACCCCGGCTACCTCGATTTCGGGGAACACCTACCCACGTACAAGCCAGTGCCCCCACCTGCCCAATTCGGTGACCTGCGCGAAAGCGGTGGCCAAAATGACCTGCAACTCAACTTTTTGACGCCTCACGGCAAATGGCACATCCACTCGACGTACTATGACAACCACCGGATGCTCACCCTGAGCCGAGGCATGGAACCCCTGTGGTTATCGGTCGTCGACGCCGAAAAGGCAGGCATTGAAGACAACGACTGGGTCGAAATGCACAACGACAACGGGGTCGTGGTGACCCGAGCGGTGGTGAGTCACCGGATCCCCCAGGGTGTCTGCATCTATTATCACGCGCCCGAGCGGACCATGGGCATTCCAAAGTCGCCGCTGCGCAAGGGCCGCCGGGCCGGGGGCCACAATAGTCTGACCCGCACGCGACTCAAGCCTGTCTTGATGATGGGCGGCTACGGGCAGTTCACCTACCACTTTGACTACTGGGGACCTACCGGTGTGAACCGGGATACGTTCGTCAGGGTTCATAAACTTGAACGCGATCAGATTCGTTATTAGCGAAGGAGCAACCTGTGGACGTCAGAGCCCAGATGTCGATGATGTTTCACCTCGACAAGTGTATCGGCTGCCATACCTGCAGCATCGCTTGCAAGAATGTCTGGACCGAGCGCAAGGGTGCCGAGTACATGTGGTGGAACAACGTCGAGACCAAACCGGGGACCGGCTTTCCCACGGCCTGGGAGGATCAAGGTCGTTACAAGGGTGGTTGGCTGAAGAAAGGCAAGGGCAAGATCAAGCTATTGGCGGTTGGCAAGGTGCGCGGCGCCATGACCGTGTTCCACAACCCGAACCTCCCGACCATCGACGACT
>CAZHDQ010000461.1:0-3210 GCA_964531595.1 uncultured Anaeromyxobacteraceae bacterium | reverse complement strand
GCCAGGCAGAACAGCCAGATTGGGAGTTGCAATCCGATGGAAGAAAAGCACAAGGTCCTGTTTGTAGACTACGTTGTCCGCACCGCCGATGGCGAAATGGTGGACGAATCCGCGCCCGGTGAGCCCGTGGCGCTGCACCTCGGTATCGGTGAGATGATCGAGGGGTTCGAGGAGGCCGTGGCCGAACTGAACCCGGGCCAGGAGGCCGACTTCGTGGTGGGCCCCGAAAAGGCCTATGGCGTGCGCGACGAGGCGATGCTCCAGCAAATTCCGCGTTCCGAGTTCCCGGACGGCATGACCCCCGAGGTCGGCATGGTCCTGGGCGTTGGCGACGGCGATGGCAGCGAGGCACAGTTCGTGATTACCGAGGTCGGGGACGATACCGTCTTGTGCGACTTCAACCACCCACTGGCGGGCCAGACCCTGCACTTCCACGTCAAGGTCGACCGGATCGAGGAACACGACGCGGCCGATTGTCAGGCGGGCCAGCAGGAACACTGCCACGACGGCTGCTGCGGCGACTGCCACTGCTGAGGCGGTCCGTTGGTGTTCAATCGTCCGAAGCGAGGGCCCGGAGGGCCAGGGTAGCGAGCGCCGAAGCGAAGTCGGGCGCGTCGTTCAGCGAAGGGGCGCGGGCGAACACCGCAATCCCGGCCTCTTTGGCTAGCTCCCGGTATTCCCGGTCGATCTCGAACAGCGTCTCTAGGTGGTCCGACACGAAGGCGACCGGTACTACTACCAACGCCCTGACCCCGTCATTCGCGGCCTGGGAAATCGCCTGACCGGTCGACGGCTCCAGCCACTTCACCGGCCCCAGCCTGCTTTGAAAGCACGTTCGGGCTTCGGGCACCCCGGGTCCCAGGTGCGCCACGACCGCGGCAACCGTTCGCGCGACGCGCTGTGGATACGGATCGCCGGCCTCGACGTAGCGGACTGGTAGCCCATGGGCCGAAAACAGGACCCGGGTATTTTTCATAAGGTCTGGAGGGACCTCGGCCAGGGCCTGTCGCACCGTCCGGGCCACAGCCGCGACGTAGCCCGGGTCATCTGGCCAGTCGTCGACGAACAGCGTTCGGGGTGGCGCGGCCATCTGCCGTAGGACCCGCCGAATCTCGCGAAACGACGACCCAGTTGTGGTCTGAGACCATTGGGGATACAGCGGCAGGGCCACGATTCGGTTCGCACCGTCTGCAGCCAGTGCGGCCAGCCCCTTCGCGATGGATGGCTGGGTGTAGCGCATCCCCACGCGCACCGGCATCGGCCGGCCGGCCCGCGCCAGCGCAGCAGCCAAAGCGCGGGCCTGGGCCTCGGTGATGGCGCCGATCGGGGACCCTCCGCCGATCTCGGCGTACTGGCGGCTGGATCGGGGCGCCCGAAACAGCGCGATCGCCGTGGCCAGCGGAATGCGGACCACTGCGGGCATCGACAATATGGCCGGGTCCGAAAGCATCCGGCGCAGGAACGGGCGGACCTGGTCGCGTGACGCGGGGCCGCCCATCTGTAGCAGCAGCACGCCCGGGCGCCCGGTTGGTTGCGCGTCCATCCGTTCCCCCCTTGGCGTTCCCTACCGCGCCCCGGCCCGGTGTACCGCGTCGACGAGCACGGCCATCGCTTCGGGCGGCGTTTCCTTGTGAATGCCGTGGCCCAGGTTGAACACGTGCCCCCGGGCCGCGCGCCCCTTTTGAACAATCGCCGCCGCCCGGGCCTCGATGGCCTCGGTCGGGCCCAGCAGGACGGACGGGTCCAGGTTGCCCTGAACGACTGCGTCGGGCCCCAGTCGTTCGATCGCCTGGCCCAGGTCGACGCGGAAATCTATCCCCAGCACGTCCGCTCCGCAGTTTTGTAAGTCATCCAGATAAGGCGCGGCCCCGTTTACGAAATAGATCACTGGGACGCCGGGTCGCCGAACCCGGTCCATGATCGAGCGCGCCGCTGGCAGTGCGAAACGGCGGAAGTCGTCTGGCGGCAACTGTCCTGCCCATGTGTCGAACAACTGGACCGCGCAGGCGCCGGCGTCGATCTGGGCAGCCAAGAACGGCGCGATCGCATCGCCGATCCGGGTTAGCAGGTCATCGAAACCTTCGGGGTCGCGGTGCATGAAACCCTTGAGCCGCATGAAGTCCTTGGACCCGCCACCCTCAATCAGGTAGGCCGCCAGCGTGAAAGGTGCCCCCGCGAACCCTATCAACGCGCGATCCGGTTCCAGCGCGGCACGTACGCGCTTGATCGCGTCCATCACAAACCCCAGGTCGGCCCAGGGATCGGGTGTCTTCAAGCGCGCAACGTCTTCGCGCCGTCGGACCGGTTGGGGCAGGTGTGGCTCCGGGCGGAATTCGACAGGCACACCCATCGCCTCGATCGGGATCAAGATGTCCGAAAAGATGATCGACGCGTCCAGCGCGAAACGCCGCATCGGTTGCAACGTGGCTTCAGCCGCCAGTTCCGGCGTCCTGCACAGGCCCAGGAAGTCGGTTTCGGACCGTAGTTTTCGATACTCCGGCAGGTAGCGGCCTGCTTGGCGCATTACCCAGATGGGCGTGGTGTCGACGGGCTGTCCGAGGCAGGCATCCACGAATCTCATATGTTGCTCCTGGTGCTGGGTGTCCGGTGTCGCGACCGGCGCCCCATGATGCCACGACCGCGAGAACCCGTCCACGCTGACGAGCCGCCCGGGTGCTCACGCCGCACGTCCCGGCACCCCGGATTGCCTTGACAATCGCAAGATTGTCAGCGATAGAACGGAAGACCGGGACTGGACTGGACCTTGTTGAAACCGACGTCGACGCTGGTGCGGTTGCACATCGACCAGGGCTATCTGGATACGGCCAGGCGGCTGCTGGACGGTCTGGCTGTGGCGGATCCCGGCGGCCCCGGTCTGGCTGATTTAGAGCAGCGCTGGCTTGGGGCCGCGACTGCGGCGCGGCGGCAGGCGTCAATCGAGATGCTCAAGAGACTGCTGACTAAGGTCCGCAAGGCGAGATCCCACGGTGTAGATACGAGAGGTGCGGCTTGGGCAAGGTGAATCGAGCAAAGGTGATCGCGACCGCCCACAATTACCTGGCGAAGGGCAATCTGAAGCGGGCGGTCAAGGAATACGAGAAGGTTCTCAAGGACGACCCGTCCGACATCCGAACCAAGCTGAAGGTGGCAGACCTGCGGTTCCGGCTGGGCGAGAAGGGGCCGGATCTCAAGGTCCTCGCCATGGAGAAT
>CAZHDQ010000460.1:0-3235 GCA_964531595.1 uncultured Anaeromyxobacteraceae bacterium | reverse complement strand
GCCTTCCTGACCGACCCGGCGGTCGTCAGGCGGATCCTTGAACACCTGAAACTGCCCACCCGCCCGCTGCCCGTGGCGCAGGCACGGCTTGTCGAGTGGGATACGGCGTTCGACACCGCCGCCCCGGAGGATGGATGGGAGGAGCAGGGGAGCGACCCCGGTGCCAGTCAGGCGGCTCCGATACCAGGCGCCCATCAAGACGCCCGCGGGCCGCCCTGAACCTGGGCGGCAAACCCACGTTCGAGACAGGCCGTTACGTCTCCGCCTCGCCGCCGACGGATGCGGGCCAGCAACAGCACGCACGCCCAACTTGCACTCCACGGACACGCGGAGAAGGCGTTCGTACGCCCTAACAACGGGTTTTCATCCCTGCGGCACCACCATCCAGAAATCAAAGACCGACGTCAACCCGCCCAAACCCGACAGATGCCGCGACCAGCCCCCCTTGACCAGCCCGGATATCGCCGCCCTTCACGCATTTCGTGCATGATAGTTCCTACGCACAGTGCGGCCGGATTCGTGGATGGCGTCAACAACGGACTGCATGTTGACGCGGCCGACGCGGTCGCGCAGGGCCGGGGGTATCGATTCGACCAGGATTGGCCACAGGCCCCGGGGCGGCAGCCCGGGAGCGGATTTCAGGAATGCCGGGTTTCGTTCGTCGTGAAGCAGCACGAACCGGCCGCTGCAGGCAATGGTGAATATCACTTCGCGATAAAACTGATAGTAGTTGGCGAATGGACATACCGGGCCGGTCGTCAGCCCAAAACCGGGTTCCGGGCCAGTGGCGCCCTGCCCGAACCCATGTCCGCCATCATGGTCCAGCACTTGCGCCCAATGTGGTGCAGGGTCAGTTCATGATTTCAACTGGATAGAAATACCCGTCGATATTACGCCCTTTTGTTCACATGCGGAACGTGGCAGAGTCAGCGGCACCGGTAAGCGTGTTCCTGACGCTGACGCGCTGTTCGGACATCACGCCGGCAATCCAGGTCCAGAAATGCGGATTATCGACCGTCTGGGCGACAAAGGCGGGCGGAAGAAAACGCTGCATCTCATCCCGGAAACCACCAGCAACGTCGGGACTTGAAAGACTCGCGACCCGTTCATCGAACGCACCCAGGAAAGCATCAACACTTGAACCGTGATCGTCCAGCTTCAACGCCAGCAAGTCCATCCGGGGCGTTACGGCCTGCTGCACCATCCAGCCGATGTCCCAGATGTCGCGGTGCTTGATACGCCCGCGGCGAAGCGCGAACGCGACCAGCTTGTCCACAAATATCTCGCCCCTGCTCTCGGCCTGGACAACAAGTCCCGGGGCTCCGGTCGCGATGCCATAAAGGTCGCGGATCATCTGAGGCTGCGGATCACGGCCGGGAATGGCGCATATATCCAAGTTGATTCGCTGGGCAGGGATGTCGCGACGTTCCGGCCGCGTCTGTATCCTGATTCGCCATGTGTCGGTGTCGCCGGTTTCCCTGGTCGGTTCACTGACGGTGACGGCAATCCCATACTTCCGGGAAAGTCCATCCGTTACAGCCCGACCAAGACCGTCCACCGTCTGCCGATCGAAACCGCGCCCACCCGCGAAATCAAGGTCCTCGCTGAGCCTGTTTGAACCGTGGCACAGGCGCAGGCAGGTGCCGCCCATGAATACGAGTCCCCTCATGAAACCGGCGTCGCCCAGGATCCGAAGAATGTCCTGGTGAAGGATTTCCTTTTCGACCGCCACGCGCAGCGCAAGAAGCTCAGGCCGATTGGCCAGCGCCTGGTCAACCATGATGTCAAGCAGGCTCATTTACGACACTCCAGTCAATAAGGTCCATGTCGCGCCGGGTCGCGCGCATGTCGCGAATCGCAAGCGCCACGTCGGCGCGCAACATGCCGTATCGATCGTCAAAGGTCAGGTGTTCTGCAAGCTGGTCCGGCTTCCGACTGGTGTGAATGAACTCTATTGTCCCGCGGCGCCCGCACGAAATGATGCCCGATCGCCCCGAAGACATGACCGATATCCAACCCTGCGGGACCTGGGAAATCACGCCCGCCTCGGAAAGGACCGTTTCCAGTGAAAGGTAATTGAAATCGCCCGCGCGAAGCCGCGCCGCCGCCCTGAACAGCAATAAGCCATCTGGCCTTTCGGCCGGTTCGTACAGGTACAGCCCACGGCACAGGCGCACAAGTCCGCTGTCGGCATTCAACCGGCTAAGCAAGGCACGCCAGGCCTGGTCGCTGATATCGGGAACCAGCGCCCGTATGTCGGACGGCGTAAACAGACAACGCTCAGGCGTCGCAAGCTTTGCCAGTCCCTGAATCAATCTGCGTGCCGGTTGCATTGAAGCATCACTCAACACAAAGTCACGAAAAGTGTAACTTATTGTTTAGATAAGATCAATGGCGCGGCAACGGGTGGATGCAATCAGCCCCCTGGTTCCATAGATAAATCACGCCGAAGCCGTCACGGCGTAAAATCAACGAAGGCTGTGAAAATCCATGCGCAGCAGCATGCCGTTGGTGATTTCATGGGGTCCACCCTGGGCGAACGGATATATGTGGGCGGCCTGCAGGACCTCCAGAGTGTTTTCGCCGGTAATCGCGCAACGGCGCTGATACGCGTCGGTCACCAGCACCTTGAAGGCGCCCTGCCCCAGGCGCGGCTTGACCATTGTGGAGGTACCGTAACCACCGTTGGGTGTGGCAGGTTGCCGAACACCGGTGGCCGGCAGAATAAGTTCGTCCGGTGCTGTTGCGCCTATTAAATCCTGGCGGGCCATTGCCGCGACAACCCGGTTCCACAAAGCCTGTCCGTCGCCCGATTCACTGTCGTAACCCTTGCCGACAACGATATTGCGGGAAAACCCATCCGGTTCGGGAATCCAGTTTTCCGGCGACAGGAAAAAAAGATTTACCAGGACCGTGCAGCCGATTTCGTCGTTCTGGCGGTCCGGTCTTCTTGAACCGCCGATACGGGAAATCATTTCGACAAATGATTTGCAGCCGTTCCGTTCGCCGAACATATCCCAGACCATTCTTGGATTCAGACGGCTGAACGTAACGAAAAACCCGCCACCGACAATGGCATTGACCGGATATTTCAATTTGAACAGAAACGGCATCCCAACCGGGGCATTGGCAAACGGGGCCCGGCCGCTGGGCTGCCAGAAATTGACTTCATCCGGGCCCAGGCTGGACAACTGGTCGAACCATTCCCGATCCGTAACGCCAACCCATTACTTCA
>CAZHDQ010000459.1:0-3237 GCA_964531595.1 uncultured Anaeromyxobacteraceae bacterium | reverse complement strand
AAGTGTCATTTTCTTCGTTGTTCCACCAGCCGAAGCCGTCGGTCGTGGCGACCCGGAGATTCCCCTCATATTCGTCGAATGCGAACTGGTTGATGGCATAGCCCAGAACCTCTCCCGAGGCGCGATACCGGGCATTACCGGAGTCATCAAAGGAGAACTTGTGAATGTGGGTCGTGATTGGCGGGACATCCTCGTCGCCTCGCCACCACCAGTAGAAGTCCCAGTTGGCCGATCCGACGTAGATCGCGTCGAGGCTCGCATACACCGTTCCCCAGGACCCCTGGATGGTGGATCCTTCGATGTCGCCGGAGTCCACATCAAGCGAGACCAGACTGAGCAGACCCTGGCCGGAAAAGACGCTGGGGGCAAGCACGTCGGCGCAACTGCCGACTTGCTGACCACTGGCGTAGGTCGCGTCGTTGCCGTCGGTGACGGTCCAGTAACGCGGCAGCCATTCGGCCAGAGTGCGCGCACGAATCTTTTCGATATTGCTGGCGATCAGGGCGTCAAAGGCGGCATTGATCACTTCCGGTGACGGGCGGGCGTCCTCGCCATTGGGGCCGTACCAGGTCAGGTCCGCAGGCCAGTACCCCAGGTCGTAGATCGACTGGTAGTTGTTCAAGGCAAGGTAAACCTTGGCGGCAATGCGGCGGCTGTCGACCGTGTAGCCATCGAAGAAATACTTGTTGATGATACGTGGGTTAGCCTTGTCCGCTAGGCTGACGACGGTCACAGTCGTAACCGGGCGGTACTCGTAGTACCAGTTGGGCATCTCGTCTTCCCCTTCCGTAGTCGGCGAGCCGGCATCGGTCTGGTCACCGCCCTCTGCGTAAACGGGCCTCGGCGTGTCGCCTTCCCCTAGGTACCGGCGAGGTGCATCTGGAACCACTTCATATAGATTGGCGCTGCCGAGCACGATGGCCTTGTCCCCGTCGAGGAAAAAGCTCGACGCCCATGTGTCCAGCGTGACGCGTCCCAACTCATCGGTCTGGGCCGCCGGCCAGGACTTGACCACGACCAGGTCGCGGTCGTTCAGCACATAAATGTACTGGCCGTCGGTCTTGACGCGATCGGCCTCGTCCACGCCATCAACCTGGGTGTTGGTCTCGCTGTACTCGTCGGGCGTCTGGTCGTCCTTGCCGGGGCTACCGGCCTCCGGAAGATCCACCCCGCCATTGGCCGAGTCTTCACTGCCCACGCCGCGATACCAGCCGCACTCATCGGGGGTCAGAACGCAGCGGCGATTCGCCTCGACTCCCAACTTCATCTGCGTAATGACTGAATCCTCGATCCAGGATTCGGCCTCTTCGCAGTCTGTGGCCGCGGTGAGCGCCGCGCTTTTCGTCCAGTCGAGGCTCAGGACCTCGCCGTTCCCGGAGGGGCCGGTGTTCGGAGTGCCACCCGCGCACCCGAGCATCGCCACGGCAGCGAATGGCACGATCGTCAGGAATTGGAAAAACTTTCTTCGCATGATGCCCCCCTTCTGAAACCCCATCGCCGATTCAAAGCCACACCAAAGTTACATGCAAGCGACGTGCCCGCGTGACATTAAATGATTATCAGAGGGTTACGAACCAGCGAGCCCGTAGGCAACACAATACCACGACATCACTGACATGGTCCAAAGGTGCAGGTTGGGGTATCGTTAACCCAATCCCGCAACCCAGGTTGGAGGTCCCTTGGACCCGCATCGGCCCCCTGCCCCACTACCCGAGGACGGCCCACCGCCGCTGGAGACGCGCTTTCCCGCTTGCCACGCCTGCCGGACTGCGGTCGAGTACGCCGACCTCCACTGCGCTGCCTGCAACGCTCGCCGTCCCACCGGCGACTGGCCCGAGGATGCCCGCATCGGCACGACCATCCTGGACGGACTGGAACTGCGGGAACGCATCGGATACGGGGCCACGGGGGCCGTGTACGCGGGCTTCCGGCCTGGTTCGACCGAAGCGGTGGCGGTCAAGTTGCTGCGCCACGACCTGACGACCGACGCGGAACTTGTGCGGCGCTTTCGCCTGGAGGCCGTGGTCACAAAGGCTCTGGCCATCCCCCAGGTCGTCGCCGCCCGGGACTTCGGCGTCCTGCCCGACGGCACCCACTACCTGACGATGGACCGGGTGCTGGGCACGGGATTGGATCGGGTGCTCCAGGCAACGCCGCGGCTGCGCATCGACGTCGCGCTGGAGATCACCCGGCAGATCCTGGTGGCCCTGGACATCACCCATTCGCGGGGCGTCGTCCACCGGGACCTCAAGCCAGGCAACCTGATCCTGGATCGCGAAGACGACGGACGTCCCCTGGTGCGGATCCTGGACTTCGGATTCGCTAAGGTCTTGGCCGACCCCGACCTGGCCCCGGGCCTGCGGCTGACACGGGGCCTGACCGTGATGGGCACGCCCCAGTACATGTCCCCAGAGCAGTGCCGCGGTTCCCGGTCCATCGATGGCCGGACCGACCTCTACAGCCTGGGGGTCATCCTGTACCGGATGCTGTCGGGCGTGTCGCCCTTCGACGCCCCCACGTGCGCCGAGGTCATCCGGATGCAGTTGGAGCAACGTCCGGAGCCGCCTTCGACCCGTTGGCCCGACGTGCCACCCGAGTTGGACCGCCTAGTGCTGTGGATGCTGGAAAAGGACCCCGACGCGCGGCCAAGGACCGCGTCTAACGTCCTGGGGGAACTGGAACGGCACTTCCCGGAACGCGATTCGAGCCGCGACATCCAGCGAACGGCCGCCATGGCCGGCAATCGGTCCGAGATCATCCGGCAGATCGACCGCCACGTCGCACCAATGCCGGGGGGTGAAGCAGTGACGCCCGCCCTGGAGGACCGGGGAGACGCGACGCCGCGGGCTCCAGCCAGGACCGAGGGCCGTGGTAGGCGTGTGGCCATCGGGGTGACACTGGCCGTCCTGACTTTGGCCACCGCAGTAGCGGCCTGGTGGGTCGGACGGTAGGGGGGGGCAGGCAGAAATTACGCTGCACCCAGTGTACGTCTCGCACGATAAGGCAAGGCAATTTCCAGCCACAATAGAATCGGCAAGGCAGTGTTGCCCCCGAATACTAATTTACTTAGAATGGGAGCGATAACTGCGCCGGCAAGACAGACTGCCATGTCGGACTTAACACGACCAGAGGTCACCATGCGTGTTTTTCTATTCAGAGTCTTTTCAACCACAGCCATCTCACTCATCTTCGCCGCCGGTTGCAATTCCATGGGAACCGCCACGCTGCACGAGCCGC
>CAZHDQ010000458.1:0-3240 GCA_964531595.1 uncultured Anaeromyxobacteraceae bacterium | reverse complement strand
GCGGGCCTCGCGGGCGTGCAGCGTCCATATCGCCTTGCGCGCCAACAGACCGGCGAAATCCAGGGGGTGCGTTGCGGCCCACGCCCAGCCCTGGTGCATCCAGTAACGCGAGGATTCGGAGGGCTTGACCGGTTGCCCCAGCGCCTTGGCGGCACGCGCCAGTTCCTCTGCCTGCTGGTCCTCGATGCGCGTTGTGAAGCCCGGCAGCACAGTCGCGATGCCGTCCGACGCCGAATGGTTGCCCTGGGCGAAGACGATGCCGGCATTGGTAGTAATCAGCGCCAGGTCGTCCCCGACGACCAGATTGCGGACGATGACAGGGACGATGACGGCCGTGGCGGCCAGTGCCAGCGCGGTCAGGTGGACGAGCCGCGGACCAGGGCGCCGCATCAGCCAGCGGATGCCCAGGAAGGCGCCGATTACGGCCGTTGCCATCAGCATGTTGGGCCGTGCCAAGCAGGCCAGGCCCATGCAGATACCTGTGGCCGCGAACAATGTTTTGCTGGGGCGTGCCAGCGCGTGCGAAAGACCCAGCAGTGACCCAAGCGCCAGTGTTATTGCGACGGTCTCGGTCAGAGGCTTCGCCTCCAGGAACATCAGAGGGCCGTACAGCATCGCCATGATCATCGCGATCAGGCCGGTGGCATGCCCGTCGAGCCGTCGTCCCAGCATGTACACCATCGCCAAGTTGGCCAGGCCCAGTACCGACTGGAACCAAGCCACTGCGGCCAGGCTGTGCCCGAAAATCGCGTACAGTCCCGCCAGCAGGTATGGATAAAGCGGCGCCATGTAATAAGGGGAAGGGCCATATCCTTCACCAGCCAGCACGCGAAGGGCCCAGGCGTCGTAGAAAGCCGAGTCGCTGATCACCGCATCGCCGAACGGCGTGACGGACAGGTACTGCAAGACGTAAACGACACGTAGCAGCGCGGCGACGCCCAGAACCAGCACCACGACCAGAACACGGCGGTGACCGTCCGTCGGTGGCAGGGGTGGCGCCGGGGGTGGACACTCGTCAAGCGGATCGGAACGTGACATCGGGGTACCCATGCGGTCGAAACCGCAACAAGTCTAGCCTGGAAAGACGTAGGGCGCATACCCCAGAAGCCCCCGCCTTGGCGGGCCCCGTGCTGCCGGGTGTTCCCGTCGATTTGTCGCCGCTGCCCCTTTTCCCCGAGCGCCTGCCCGGCTAACATCCCCCATAGAGACGTAGCGGGGTGTTGCATGAGGGTGCATCCGAGGGCCACAGTCATCAAAACAGGGATTAGCGCCTTGACCCTGGCATTTCTTGCCGTCGCGGCTGCGGGCTGCAAGCAGGCTCCACCGCCCGAACCGGTCGAGGCGACAGCTAAGGATCGCCAGGCGGTCCTCGACGGGTTCAATGCCCTGCTTAAGTCGATAGTGTCCTGTGACCTGCCCGCATTCAAGGAAATGCACACGCAGAAGGCCCAGGGGGCTTTCGAGGCGCTGGCGGACCACCTGGACCCGGCGACTCTGGACCCCAAGGTCGTGGTGTCCGACCCAGCCGATCGAGCCGCTCTGTGGATGTGCACGTTGGCACGTATGGCCGGCCTCGTTCCGGACCAGGTCAAGACCGTTGCAGTCGCGATGAACGTGCAAAACGGCACCGCGAAGGTCTTCTTCACCGCCCATGGGTCCGAGTTCGGGTTTCCGATGGCGCGGCAGTTCGGAACATGGCGTTCACCCTTCCCCGGATATGTGTTTCTGGTCCACGAGTTCCGCTCGTGGCAGGACGCGGTCGCGTCAAAGATTCCCGAAGGTCCGGCCCGCGACGGCCTGGCGGCGGAGGTCGGCCGGGTGGTTAAATTGCTCACGCCGTTTCAGCCGAACTGGACCGAGTTTCCCGAGATGAATCCGGGGGAAGAACCGGCCGCCCCTTGACTTACGGCCCGTAATTGAGAAGCTGTCACCACACGTACCAGGGCACGCTGATATAGGAGTAGACATGCGCGACGACATCCAGGATCCGTTCAAAACACTGACTGAATTGGCGTTGCCCGGTGAACGCACCTTCCGGTACTTCCGCCTGCAGGCGCTGCAAGAGCAGGGTATTGCAGACATTACCAGGTTGCCGCGGTCGATCCGGATCCTTCTGGAATCGGTGCTGCGCAACGTCAACGGCCGCGAGGTTACGCGTGGTGATGTGGTTCGGCTGGCGAAGTATGACCCGGCGGACCCGGCCAGGATCGACCTGCCGTTCCTTCCAGCGCGGGTTTTGCTTCAGGACTTCACAGGCGTGCCTTGCGTGGTGGACTTGGCGGCGATGCGGGCCGCGATGCAGCGTTTGGGAGGGGATCCGGCGCGCATCAACCCACGGATTCCGGTTGACCTGGTAATCGATCACAGCGTCCAGGTAGATGCGTTCGGGTCGCCGGACGCATTGCGCATCAACGCAGAGCGGGAGTTTTCGCGCAACCGGGAACGATACGAATTCCTTGCCTGGGGCAGCCGCGCGTTCGCCAATTTCCGAGTCGTGCCACCAGCCAGCGGCATCTGTCACCAGGTCAATCTCGAATCGTTGGGGCAGGTGGTTCGTTCCGATGACTGCGGGGAATGGGACCTGCTATACCCCGATTCGTGCGTGGGCACCGATTCGCACACGCCGATGATCAACGGGTTGGGCGTCATTGGATGGGGCGTAGGCGGGATCGAGGCGGAGGCGGTGATGCTGGGCCAACCGCTGTATATGCTGGCGCCACGCGTTGTGGGCTTCCGGCTGACGGGTGACCTGCGCGAGGGCGTGACCGCGACCGATCTGGTGCTGGTGATCACCGAAATGCTGCGCCGCAAGGGCGTAGTCGAACACTTCATCGAATTTTTCGGATCGGGCGTCGCGAAACTGGGCGTGCCGGACCGTGCGACGATTGCGAACATGTCGCCCGAGGGTGGTTCGACGATCGGCTTCTTCCCGGTTGACGACCGGACGCTTGACTACCTGCGTGCCACGGCGCGAGGCCACTTGGTCGAAAGGGTCGAGGCTTACAGCCGGGCCCAGGGGCTGTGGGCCACCGAGGGACCTGAACCGATATTTGCCGACATCATGGAACTGGACCTGTCGACGGTCGAGCCTAGCCTCGCCGGACCGAAGCGTCCCCAGGACCGTGTTGCGTTGGGTTCGATGCGGTCGGCTTGGCGCGAGGGATTGGTGGCGCCGGTCGAGCGCCGGGGATTCGGCCTGGGACCGGACGCGACGGGCCGCGCCTTGGCTGTGGTATTCCC
>CAZHDQ010000457.1:0-3242 GCA_964531595.1 uncultured Anaeromyxobacteraceae bacterium | reverse complement strand
ATCTGGCCCGAGGATGAAGCCCCCAACTGGGCCCGAATAAGAGGCGAATACTGGAGGGCGGCGCTCAAGAACGTCGGATTCAAACGTTCGTCCACCTGGATTCGATAGACGTGCTTCGTGCAAATCGCAGGGCAGTCGATCTGGGGAAACACGCACGTTCGACCCACGGAGCCCATGATCGTGATCAGGACATCACCGGGTTCCAGTGTGAACCTGCGTAACTCCAGGTATTTTTCTTGCGTTATTCGTCGGTTGCGACCGATCGCAAACTCTCCATCGAGGACGTTGTCGATGCCAACGACCAGGACAGGTCCGGACTCCACGAAATCCGAGTTGTGGAGTTCACTTCCAAAAGGCCCACTCTGGAGGGCGCCTCTCGCCTTTCGAAGGAGGGAGCCAAGGGTTTGGAACTCCATCCCATCAGGGTCCCCGAACATCTCCAGGAACAACGCCGGGAGGATCCTTTCGGCGCGGGTGTTAGCCTCGGCCCGAAGGCGGCGGAGTTCGTCGGCGCGATCGAGGATCTCGACGATTCGGCGCTGTTCGGAGAGGGGAGGGAGTGGTACTTCCAGTTGAGCCAGGAAATCGGCGGGAACCCGCTGTTGTCCGGCGCAGCCTCGCATTCGGGCTCTTGCTCGGTCCCTCAGCGATTGTTGACGCAGCAGGAAGTACAGGTACCTTCGCTGTGTGAGTGGTCCAGATCGAATGACGTGAAACTCAGTGGACCCGAAGCCGATGCCATTCTCCAGGTGCTCTGCGATGGCCAGTTTGCCGTTTTCCATGCATGGCGTGATCTTGGCCCACAGGATGTCTCCCTCACGAAAGGACGTGAATCCTTTGCGAACATCCTTAAGGATGCGGGTTGTCGGGGCGATGATGGAGGCCGTTGCTTCCGACACCGCCGCCATCGGGACGAACGAGACCTTCGTTGGGTCGTCTAGGCTTCTGAAGCCACGGTCGCGAGGATTGATCATTGCGACCTGGGCGAGCGTAGCGGTTGCCCACCTCATTCCGCCCCCTCCACGTCGGCCAGCAGCTTCTCCAGCCCGCCCTGGATCCGGAGCTCCAGTTCCAGGACCTCGCGGATCAATGCGGCCGGGTCCTCGTCCGGGAGCGTTTCGCTGACCCGCGGCTTGTAGCGGGTGGCGGCCAGGTTGAATTCGGCCTCCGTCAGTTCCTTCGTGCGGACCCACCAGCAGCGGGGCGCTTCCGTGCCGGCGGGCAGCAACGTATTGCCCTCGACCCCCGGCGGCACCTTGAACCCGGACTGCCGGTACGTGTTCCACTGCCGCAGCAGGTCGGGTATGTCGTTGTCGTTGGGCGTCTCGGGCCGGCCGCCGCCCTGGATGCGGTCGGGGTCGAAGCCGTCGTTGCGCACTTCGTAGAACCAGACCTTGTCCAGGCGGGGCTTGCGACCCTCGGGCGGCCGCCGGAACACCATCACCGACGTCTTGACCCCGGCGTACGGCTTGAAGACGCCCGCCGGCAGGGACACGACCGCCTGCATCTCGAAGTCCTGCACCAGTTGGCGCCGCAGATCGACGTGGCCCGAGGTCGAACCGAACAGCAGGCCCTCGGGGACGACGACGGCGCAGCGGCCCCCGGGCGCCAGGTGCTTCATCATCAGGCCCAAAAACAGCAGTTCGCTCTTGCGCGACTGGGTGGGCAGATCCTGCCGAATAGATTCCCTGGGCAACTGCCCCGCGAATGGCGGATTCGACATGATCACGCTGTAGCGCCGGTTCAGGTCGTCTTCCGTCAGGCCGCTCAATTCGGACAGGCTGTTGGCCCGCTTCACGTTGCAGTGGCGGATCCCGTGCAGCACCAGGTTCATCACCGAAATGCGCATCAGGGACCGCGACACGTCGTACCCATGGATGGACCGTTCCAGCACCGCCCAGTCGGGGATCCGCTCGCCCGTGCCCTTGCGGTAGGTCTGAAGATTTGGCAACTCTTTTCGGGCTTGGTCCAGATCCTGCCCACGGCGCTCCAGCCAGTCCTCGCCGTAGATCGGGATCTCCTGCGGCGACTCGCTGTATCGGGCCAGGATGTGGTCCACGGTGTCGATCAGGAAGCCGGCGGTGCCGCAGGCCGGGTCGATGACCGTATCGCCTAGGTCCGGATCGACCATTTCGACCATGAATGCGCGGATCTGGTGGGGCGTGCGGAACTGGCCGTTCAGAGCTGACTGGCCCAGGTGCGTCAGCAGGTACTCGAACACGTCCCCCTTGACGTCGGGGCCCAGCTTGCGGAAGTCGATGGTGTCCAGTTCGTCGATGACCTGCTTCAGCACGGCCGGATCGACGATCTCCAGGACGGCGTCCCGGAAGTACTCGGCCACCTGGGGGGCATCCTGGACCAGCGAGGCCATGTAGCGGAAGACCTCGTCGCGCAGGAAGTCCCGCAGGGCCGGCCCGGACATGTACCGCCACTTGGACCACCGGTAGCGTGCCGCCTGCTGCGGGAACAGCAGGCCGCCGTTGCCGTTCGCACTGGCGTTGCCCAGCATCCGCGTGCGCAGTTCCCGCTCGTTCTCCTCCTCGTCCAGCAGCTTCAGGAAGATCAGGTAGGAGATCTGCTCGATGTACGTGATCGGGTTCGTGACCCCGCCCGACCACAGGATGTCGGTGATGCGGGACAGCTTGCGGCGGATCTCGGTGTTCATTGGCTCCCCTTCATGCCCTGGCCACCGCACGCAGCGGCGCGAAGACGGTGTCGTTCAGGTCCCGGACCACGTCCGTCAGGCCGTCCTCGCCGAACAGCTCGACGCCCAGCCCGGCGGCGTTCAGGATGGACAGCGGCGGCTGGAACAGGTCGTTCAGATCCAGGCTGCCCCGGGCGATGCCGCGGTTCTTCAGCAACGACAGGTACTGGGCCTGGTCGGGCGAGAACCCGCGGGTGACCAGCCATGCGCGGAAGTTGTCCTCGATGCGCTCCTCGCGGCTCCGGACGGGGGTCTGGCCCAGGGCGGCGCGGACGAAATCGACCAGGTTGCCCCCCGGGTCGCGGTAGGCGCGGCGAAGGTTGTCCTCGTTGAAGTAGCGGTCGGGTTGGTTCAGCCGGCGCGTCAGCGCGTCTTCTTCGTCCGCGCTCAGCGGCTGGCCGGCCCGGACCTTGGCCAGGACGGGATCGCCGTCCACGCCGTCGCGAACGGCCTTCTCGAACTCGGTGACGTACTGGCGCTTGTCCACGCGCTCGCCATCGGGGCCGACCTCGACGTAGCCGACGGCCTCCAGCCACTC
>CAZHDQ010000456.1:0-3254 GCA_964531595.1 uncultured Anaeromyxobacteraceae bacterium | reverse complement strand
AATATCGTCGCGACGATCCGCCCGATCGTTGTCCTGCCCGCAGCGACCCAGTCCCACGCGGCCTCTGGTGCAACGCAGGCCGCCAGTTCCTAGTAGTCGCCACCTAACAGGGCGCAATTCCTGGGGTCCAGTCCCAAGGCCCGGGCGCACGCCGTTGCCCCTGCGGGCAGGGGAATCCACGACGCATCCAACCGGGCGCCGACTCCAGAGCCTCGCAGGACATGTCCCAGGTCGGCGGCGAGGCCGTCCGAGATGTCGACGGCCGCATGGACTCGCGGGTCTTTGGCAAGCGCAACGCCCAGCGACAGGCGGGCGACCGGTCTGCGGTAGGCACGAACCGGCGCGGGCCACGTACGGGCGCGCTCGGGCAACCGTTGCAGCACTTCAAGTCCCAGTGCGGCGCCACCCAGCGGTCCGGATACCAGGATCACGTCCCCGGGACGTGCGCCAGTTCGGGTCAAGACGCGGCCGCAGGCGGGTGTACCCAGCGCGGTCAGGGTGATGCTGAATGGGCCAGGGGTCGCAGTGATGTTGCCGCCGACGATCGGCAGGTCGTACCGTCGTGCGGCGCGCGCGATGCCACGTGTGACAGCCAAGACGGTTCGGTCGGGCAGGTCCGTAGGCAATTCGTAGGCCAGTAGGGCCCCCAGTGGATGGCATCCCATCGCAGCAATGTCGGACACGTTGACGGTGACGGCTCGTGCTCCGATGTCCGCTGGGGTGGACAAGTCGAACCGAAAGTGGACGCCCGCGACCTGAGCATCCGTGGTGGCCACGATCCGCCCTTCGGGAACGTGAAGCAGCGCCGCGTCGTCGCCGATCCCGATCCCAACGCGTGGGTCAGGCCCGGTCCTTAGGACTCGGGCGATGGCGCCGATCAGTCGGAATTCGTCCATTCGGCCTCCGTCGGGTCGACGGCGGGCTCTGGGACACCACGCCGGATAACGAACACCAGGATGTCCTTGCCGATGACGCGGTCTCCCGAGACCTGCAGCGATCCAGTGCGGGCGGGTTGTGCTGGCAGGGCGCGTAGCACCGGGATCACGGATGTACGCGGTGGGTTAGGATCTGCCTCCAGAGCCGCCAGGACCAGGTCGGTCGCATCCAGGGCCTCGGCTTCCAGTAGGTCACTTTCCGCCCCGCGGACTCGAACACCTGCCACAAAGGCGCCATCCAATGCACGGGTCCGGGAAAGCGCCGGTCCTTCCAGCCACAACGCGGGGCCGGCGACCAAGGGTGCCGGGCAACGGGCGTTGGGTGCCTCGAGTAGACCCTCGAATTGCAGGAAGCCCAAAAGCCGCCGAGCACCGGGAACATCGTGGATCAGGATGAATGCCTCCGCAGTGCATTTGTTGCCTGACCGGGCGGTCCGAACGCGCTCGGCGACGGCTGCGGCTGAGGCGGCCAGTTCCGCCGATTCAGTGGGTAATCCTACCGCGGCGCCGATCTGCACGCCGACCATCGGAAGCACCTGCTCAAACGCCTGTCGTTCTGCGTTACCGTAAGGCGAGTCGACGGCCAGTAGCCAGACCGTAACGATGCCCGCGTCGGCCAGGTGTCGGGCCAACGTTCGGGCTCGTAGCAGGCGGTCGGCTCGTGCCCAGATGACCCGGTCCCGAACCCGTGTGTCGGGCGCACCACCAAGGACGATTGCCGGCATGCCAACGCGTACCGCACCGTCCGCCAAGGCGACGGCTTCGCGGTCACCGATTCCTCCTAGCAGCAGCGTGCAGCCTTCGGAATCTGCCCGACTAGCCGCCGCCTCTGCCCCTGCTCGCGTGCCCTGCGTATCCAGACGGACCACTTCGATGCCGGGCCCCTGGTCTAATTCGTCGGCCATTCGGTTCGCGAGTCGGTTTCCCAACGGAGCGTGAACGCCTGTCAGCGGCAGGGCGATGCAAACCCGCGGCTCCGGCAGGGCCGGGCCGGCAAAGGGTGAGGCCTTGGGTGAGTCGGATTCTTCCTGCCAAACTCCGGTTGAGTCGCCGGAACCGGTGCCGCCACCATCATTTGCTTCGTCCTCAGCGGGGGCGTCCGACGGGGCGGCCAGGATGCGCGCCAGCGGGGAATCGTCCAAATTGGTCTGCGCGTATGGGCCGCCCGGTGAGCCGATGAAGGCAAAAAGGATTACAAGCCGCAACGCGATCTTCATTCGGGAATCCGGTGGATGAGGGGGGCGTCGATCCCGGGGCATCAGTTGCCAGCGTCACGGTACATAAGTTCAGCAATCCGGTAGGACGACTTTTCCAGGTTCTTGATCGCCGCGATGATCGCGTTCAGGTCGGTGCCGCCGCGGGCACGACGGCACGAATCCAGATCCTCATGGATCCGGGCGATTTCCTCGTCGGTCAGGTAGTTCAGGAACTCCTCTAGCGAACGCTCCGTCGTGTACATCAAGCCGTCGGCACGGTTCTTCAGATTCGCCAGTTCATGCCGGTTTTCGTCGTCGCGGACCGCCTCGGCCGCCTCGCCGATGATCCGCTCGATGTCGCGCTCTGAAAGCCCCGAGGTTGGGCGCACACGGACCGTCTGGACGTTGCCGGTTCCCAGGTCGCGTGCGGAAACGCTAAGGATGCCGTTGACATCGACCTCGAACGTCACCTCGATCTTCGGGATGCCGCGCCGCGCCGGTGGAATGCCCAGCAGTTCGAACCGCGCCAACGATTTGTTGTCGCGAGCCATCGGCCGCTCGCCCTGCAGGACGTGGATGTTGACCAGGGGTTGGTAGTCCTCGGCGGTCGTGAAGACCTCGCTGATCGAGCACGGGATCGCCGAGTTTCGCTCGATTAGCTTGGTGAATAACCCGCCCTGCGTCTCGATACCAAGGGACAACGGCACGACGTCGAGCAGGACAACATCGCCTACGTCTCCCTGGAGGATGCCGGCCTGGATCGCCGCGCCCACTGCGACCGCCTCGTCCGGGTTCACGCCCCGGCTGGCCTGCGTGCCGAAGAAAGTCGTGACCTTTTGCTGGACCATCGGCATCTTCGTCATGCCCCCGACCAGCAGCACCTCGTCCAGTTCGGATGCCTTCATACCGGCATCGGACAGCGCCATTCGGCAGTGGTCCAGCGTGCGGTCGATCAGGTCCTCGACCAGAGATTCCAGTTGCGTGCGCGTCAGCGTGAACTGCAGGTGCTTGGGGCCGACGCTGTCAGCGTGGATGAATGGCAGATTGATGTCCACTTCGCGGACCGCCGACAGGTCGATCTTGGCCTTTTCTGCTGCGTCGCGCAGACGCTGCAGCGCGACAG
>CAZHDQ010000455.1:0-3257 GCA_964531595.1 uncultured Anaeromyxobacteraceae bacterium | reverse complement strand
TGCCTCGCCGGCCAGTCCGGTCGACTATCTGCGCTTCCCCATCCAGACCCTGAAGGTCGGTTCCCTGGGGACCCACAAGGTGCTGGGCCTGGCGAAGGACAAGGGCGCGACGATGTTGCTGGCGTCGACCAGCGAGGTCTACGGTGACCCCCTGGTCCACCCACAGACGGAAAGCTACTGGGGCAACGTCAGCACCACCGGTCCGCGTTCCTGCTACGACGAGGCGAAACGCTTTGCCGAGGCCATCACGGTGGCCTACCACCGGTTCCACGGCCTGGACACGCGCATCGTTCGGATCTTCAACACGTACGGCCCCAGGATGCGCTTGGCCGATGGGCGCGTCGTGCCGGCGTTCTTGTCCCAGGTTCTGCGCGGCGAACCGTTGACCATTTATGGCGACGGATCGCAGACGCGGTCGTTTTGCTACGTGGACGATCTGGTCGAGGGCATCGTCCGATTGCTGGCGTCGAATCGTACCGACCCGGTCAATCTGGGCAACCCGAATGAGCAGACCATCAAGGAATTCGCCGAGCTCGTGCTCAAGGTCTTCGACAGCGATGTGGGCATGACGTTCCTGCCTCTGCCCCAGGACGACCCAAAGGTCCGCAAGCCCGACATCAGTCAGGCCCGCGCGTTGCTGGACTGGAATCCGAAGGTCGGCTTGGAAGAAGGGCTTCGCATCACCGCCGACTACTTTCGAAAGGAACTGGGCATGTAGCCCGGATCCCTCGAAACCCGCCTATTCGCCGCCTGCTTCCCGTCGTGAAAATGATTGTACGGTTGTGCCAGAGTTTGGGGTAGCTGGGCGCGGGTGGGGGTAGGGCTTGGGCGAGGCCGGGTCAGTCGCGCAGCACCTGGGCCTGGACAAATTCGTCCCCCAGTTCCTGCTTCAGGAACTCCTTGAACCGCTTTTTGATCCGCTCTTCGATCTGACGGGCGCGTTCGCGGCTGACGCCGAATTTCTCGCCGATCTCCTGCAGTGTGACCGGGTCGTCCGACAGCAAGCGCTTTTCCCAGATGTGCCGATCACGCTCAGCCTTCAGGGAATCACCGAACTCGCGGATTTTTAACTTGATTTTTTGGCCGACTTCCATGGCAGCGGTTTCAGCTTCCGGGTTGGAGTCGCCCGCCAGCATGCCCAAGTAGGTTGTCTTGCCGTCGGGGCCTGTCGGCGCGTCCAGGTACAGGTCCGGTTGATCCATCCGCTCCATCATCTCGTTGACCGTGGCCTCGGGCACCGATAGGTTCTGGGCGATCAGCTTTGCGGTGGGGTCGAATCCCATGTTGCGCAGCCGTTGGCGTTCCTTGCGCAGGTTGAAGAACACCTTGCGCTGCGCCTGCGTGGTCCCCAGCTTGACCATCCGGTGATTGTTCAGCAGGTAATAGATGATGTATGACCGGATCCAATACTGGGCGTAGTGGGACAACCGGACGCCGCGCAGCGGGTCGAAGCGGCGCACCGCCTGTACCAGCCCGATGTTGCCCTCCTGGATCAGGTCCAGCACCTGGCCCGTAAACGTCCGGTACTCCATTGCGATCTTGACGACCAGTCGCAGGTTGGCCGACACCAGTCGATATCCCAGTTCCTGGTCCTGCGTTTGCGCGAACTGCGTCGTCAGCGATTTTTCTTCGTCGGGCGTCAGCAGGTCATGCCGCTGGATGTCTCGGATGTACCGGTACAACAGGTCGACGCGGGTTTCGCGTTCGGCGGTGTCGGCTGCGACCGGCAAGCGGCTTTTCTTGGAACCGGAATCCTCGTCTTCGTTGACGGGGGGCTTATCGTCTTTCAATGCGTTTCTCCAGGCTCCAAAAGGTGTTTCTCGGACGGGACATTCTACCGTGCAAGGCCCCGTAGGTCAACGAAGACCACCGCCCTGGCCGGGATTCACCTTGGCGATTCAGGGGCCGGCATTGCGGGGTCACTAGGGCTTCTTGACCACAACATAGAAGTAGTTGTTGCCGCGTAGGGCGAGCAGCAACACCGAATCGTTGGCCCGCACCCGGGCGACCGCCGTGGCGAAGTCGTCCGGTGAGCCGACACCCGATCGGTTGACTTCCAGCAGGATGTCGCCGGGACGCACGCCCGTGTCAGCCGCCGGGCCCTTCGGGTCGATGTCCTGCACCAGCACGCCCTGGCCCTTGGGCAGGCGCAGCCGGGACGCATCCTGCTCGGGGACCGGCGCCAGCGTCAGCCCCAGCAGATCCCTGGTCTTGGCTTCGCCCGTCGCAGCCTGCTCGTCGTCCTTGTGTTCGACGATGGTCACCTGCAGTTTCAGTGTTTTGCCGTCGCGTAGTACCAGTAGGTCGCTTTCCTTACCCGGCGGCGTCATCCCGACGATACGCGTCAGGGTGCCGGCACTGTCGATCCGTTTGCCGGCGAATGATTGAATCACGTCGCCCCGTCTAACGCCCGCCTTGCCAGCGGGGCTGTCGGGGAACACCTGCGAAATCAGGACGCCCGTCGTATCCTTCAGGCCCAGGCCCTTCGCCAGTTCTGGAGTCAGTTCCTGGATACCGACGCCCAACCACCCGCGGGTCACTCGCCCGTGCGTCAGAACGTCACGGATGAACTGCTTGGCCATGTTGACTGGTACGGCGAATCCGATGCCCTGGCCCGCAGCGTGGATCGCCGTGTTGATGCCGACGACGTTGCCGGCGGCGTCGAACAGCGGCCCGCCCGAGTTGCCTGGGTTGATCGATGCGTCCGTTTGGATAAAGTCGTCGAACGGTCCCGCGCCAATAACGCGGTCCTTAGCGGAAACGATGCCCGCAGTGACGGTGTGGGCCAGGCCAAACGGGCTGCCGATGGCGACAACCCATTCGCCGACTTCCAGCGCGTCCGAGTCGCCAAGGGGCACGACCTGTAGCGGCGCACCCGCGTCGATCTTCAGCAGGGCAAGATCGTATTTTTCGTCGCGGCCTATGACCCTCGCAGTCAGTTCCCGATCCGAATCAGGTAGCTTGACCGTGATCTCGGTCGCCTCGGCGACGACGTGGTTGTTAGTCAACAGGTGGCCGTCGGCGCTGATGACGAAACCGGACCCCAGCGAATTACGCCGCTGCGGCGGAATGACGCCCGGGTCACCGAAGAAGTTTCGGAACAGATCCTCCATCGGGTCGCCGGTGCGACCACGGCGCTGGATGACGCGTCCGGGCCGCTCGATCGTGGTCGAGATGTTGACGACGGCCGGCTGGACGCGCTTGACCAGCTCCGAGAATCCCTGCATCGGGTGGAAGCCCGGCGGGACGGTGGCCTG
>CAZHDQ010000454.1:0-3260 GCA_964531595.1 uncultured Anaeromyxobacteraceae bacterium | reverse complement strand
AATCTCCTCGGCCCACATGTCGACCTCCCGGCGCTCACTGGCGCCTGTTTTTCGCCGGGGCAGGCGCCCCTGGCCCCAGCGCATCCTCCCAACCCTGAAACACCGTCCGGACCATCCGGGCGGGTCGATCTCGACGCGACGGCACCGTTTGCTTGGCTTCCGGAGCAGTCGGGATACCGGCGGGCTCCAGAGCTTGCGCGCTGAATGAATGCTCCAGTGTGACCTCGCCACCTCCGCCGCCCGCCGCCATCAGCAACCTGACGCGCATGTCCATGCCAACCAGGACATCGGTTTTCCACGACAATGTGCCGCTCATCGCCAGTACGCGGCCGGTCCAGCCGGCACCATCTGGCGCTGCCTGTACCTCGCACCCCTGGCTTCCAAGCGCTACCACCTGCACGTCAGTGCCGCTCTCGACCCGCCCACATTGCCGCACCAGCGACAAAAAGTCCTTCGTCGCGGCCAGCGCGGTCGCCGCGGCTTGGGCCGGCTCGTCTACCGCGTCGTCCCAGGCGACCCATGGCCCGGCGCTTCCACGGGTCCAGTATCCGACGCCTACTCGAACGGCACCTAGCTGTTCGTCCGTGTCGCCGGCCTCGGACCCCGCATGGATCCGGCGAACGGACAGTTCGAAATCGCCGTTTTCCGCCTGTGCCAGCCGCCGTTCATCCCGCAGCATGACGGGCCGCCCCGCCCGCTCGAGGACGACCGAGGTATCCGCCGTTACCCGAGCACCGCCAAGGGCTGCGGCCAGCCGTTGGGCGTCGAGCGCGCCATTGTCGATCGGCTCGGTCGCCGGCACGGCTGCCACATGGACAGAAGCCTCGGGCACGTCGGCACTGCGGCAGGCCGGCAAAACGGCAAAAAGTAGCATCGCCAGGAGGCACCCCGGCTTCCATATCGAACTTAGACACGAAAACGTTTCACGCAAAGCGGTTTCAGGCCTCGAACCTGCAACCTCGGGCGCTTCGACAACGCCGACGCTACTTGCCCCGCTCACGCGGTCTTCTCCGTTGCCAGGACATCACCGACTCGAACCCGACGGCCAGCCACGGCGTCTCGGGCGTCCATGCGCCGCGAACCGGCAGGCTGGACCTCCCTTAAGCGTACCGCCCCGTCACTGGTCCGGACGACCATTCCGTCCCGGTCGACCAGAAGCACTTGGCCTGGAACGCCATCGAATCCGCCCCCAATCTCGCGAGACACCGGCGGGAAAACGCGCAGACGCAGTCCGGCTGGGGTTGCTGTGAACGCGCCAGGCCATGGCTCGACCCCGCGAACCAGGTCGCGCACCGTATTGGAGGAAGCCATCCAGTCGATCGCACCTGCGCCCTTGTCCAGCGGCGGGGCCAGCGTAGCCACCGCACTATCCTGTTGCACAGGTGGGATCGAACCGTCCAGGATACCCGGCAGGCACTCGACCAGCAGGCATGCCCCCAGATCGGCCAAACGTAACGTCACCGTCGCCGCAGTGTCATCATCCGATATGGGTGTGGCCCGAGTTGCCAGGATCGGCCCCGTGTCCAGGCCCTCATCCATCCGCATCACCGTTACGCCGGTCTCGGATTCACCCCGGATAACCGCCCACTGGACCGGCGCAGCGCCCCGATACCTGGGTAGGATCGACCCGTGGACATTGACGCAACCGCAGCGCGGCAACGCCAGCACCTCGGACGGCAGGATGCGTCCATAGGCAGCCACGACGATCAAGTCTGGCGACGCCGCACGTAGCGCATCCAACACCTCGGGTGTCCGCAGCGTTCGCGGCTGGAGCAGAGGAAGCCCCAAGGCCAGGGCCCGCTCGGCGACCGGGGTTTGCGCCATCTCCAGACCGCGACCACGGGGCTTGTCAGCCCGGGTCACGACCTGGACGATGCGGTAGCCCGCCTCCGCCATCGCGGAAAGCGACGGCACGGCAAACGCGGCAGACCCCATGAACGTCACGCGCAAGGCTTTGGGTTCCATGCAAAAACGCCTCCCAGACCGAACGATAAGACAGCGGGGCAAACGCGATCAGTGGCCGTTGCCCGACCGCCGCAACTTGTCGTAGTCCCGCAGCGCCAATCGCCGCCGCACTGGCCCCAGCCTTTCGGTAAACACGATACCATCCAGATGATCGGTCTCGTGCTGGAAGCAAACTGCCAGCACCCCCTCGGCGTCCACGACCTGGACCGCACCATGCTGGTCAAGGTACTCGACCCGAACGCGATCGGCCCGCTTGACGTCGATTTCCAGCCCCGGAAAGGACAGACATCCCTCGGTCATCATGCAGGTCCCCTCGCGGGCAACAACGCGCGGATTGACAGCGTAGATCAGCCCGGAGCCTGGCTCGCCCTCGTATCCTGGAACATCGATCGTGACCAACCGCCGTGATACGCCGACCTGGGGCGCCGCCAGCCCAATCCCGTCGGAGCGGTACATCGTCTCGGCCATGTCGGCAAGTAGTCGGCGGACCTCGTCATCGACGACATCGACAAATTCGGCCTTGCGAGACAGCACCGGGTCCGGCCAGACCCGAACGGGCATCACCGCCATGATTGCACCTCCGATATCAGGGTTCCTGCGCCCGGCGATACGCCAACCGCAGATCCGGGTCAGCCAGCACCGCAAACGCGTCCCGGAGCACCTGTCCGGCCTCGTCCAGCGCCTCGGCCTCCTCGGACGTCCATGCCGCGGCAGAACGCAGCGCCTCCAATTCGGCAGACACCCGCAACCAAGCGTCGCGGACGCCGGTGGTCGACACGTCCGGCGCAACCCGTAGGCACTCGAAGTACGAGCGCGTCCGCGTCCGCTCCAACATGTCCGCAAGCGCGCTCCTGGCGATCGCGAGCTCACGCCCCTTGGTATCCCTCGCCATCAGGCGACCTTCCACCGCGTCCCCTCGGGACCATCCATCAGGCTGACACCCATTGCCAGCAGTTCATCCCGAATCGCGTCACTGCTGGCGAAGTCTTTCACTTGGCGAGCCGCCGTCCGCTGGGCAACCAGGGCCTCGATCCGGACTCGATCCAGCCCGGAGCGCACCAATTTCCGCGCCTGCACCCCAGCCAGCACCTCGGCGGGCTCGCGACTGCACAGCCCGAGCACGCCACCCATTTCGTCCAGCACAGCCGCCAACGTCGCGACCTTGTCCGATTTTACGGGCGCCTTACCCTTGATCATCAGCGCCTCGTTCAGCGCCCGCGCGGCATCCGCCAGGATCCCCAGCACGGCAGCCGAGTTGAAGTCGTCGTCCATGACCTCAATGAAGCGCGCGCGCC
>CAZHDQ010000453.1:0-3265 GCA_964531595.1 uncultured Anaeromyxobacteraceae bacterium | reverse complement strand
AAACTCCACAACGCGGTCCGCCGGGCCTGTGAACCGTCCAGATACGTCCCCTGCCCGCCGGGCTCGCGGTCGAGGTAGGGGATCAATGCCAGCCCGATCAGGACGACGGTCGGGATGGCCAGACCACCCATGAACGCCGAGTACGAAACCAGTTCCTGGAGTCCCAGGAAGTACCAGGGCGCCTTCGCAGGGTTTTCCGGGATGGAGGCGTTCGCCATTTCCTTCAGGGGCGCGTCAAAGAACGTCCCGAGCAGCACGCAGGCCAGCACGCCGACCATGAAGACCAGCAGTTCCGCCCGCAACAGGTACGGCCAGCTCGACACGGTGTCCGCCGGGTCCAGGTCCGTGGCCGGTGAACGATCCTTGACGACGCACATCAGGCCGAAGGTCTTCGTGGGGCTTTGTTCCGGGGTTCGCGGAGCGTCGCCAGCCACAGCGCTGCCCTTGCCGGCGGTGGTGTGGGCTATCCCCGGCCGCGCCAGACCGCCGTCCTTGCGAATGCGCCAGAAGTGGACGGCCAATAATGCGAGGGTCAGCAACGGCAGCACCATGACGTGCAGGACATAGAAGCGGATCAGCGCCTCCTGGCCCACTACGGTTCCACCCAGCAGCAGTTTCTTGACCATTCCGCCCGGGTCCATGATCGATGTCACCCCCAGGGCGTCGGTCAGTTCCTGGGGCGACGCCGCGATGTTGGCGCCGACGGTGATGGCCCAGAACGCCAACTGGTCCCAGGGCAGCAGGTAGCCCGTGAACGAAAAGCCCAGCGTCAAGACGAACAGCCCAATGCCGATGAGCCAGTTGAAGTCGCGCCCGCCCTTGTAGGCCGCCGCGTAGAACACCCGGCACATGTGCAGCAGTACAGCCGCCACCATCAGGTGCGCCGCCCACCGGTGGATGTTGCGGATGAAGCGGCCCGTGGGCACCACGTAATGGATGTCCTTCATGCTGTCGTAGGCCAGGTCCACCGCGGGCTTGTAGTAAACCATCAGCAGCGCGCCGGTGGCCAGCAACACCAGCAGGAAGGCGAAAGACAGCATACCGAGGGCCATCGTCGTGCTGAACCTCAGCGTCCGGACGTGGACACGGGTCGGGTGCAGGTGCAGGAACACGTTGGAAAACACGGCCAGCGACCGCGCACGGGCCGACGCGATCGGGCCATGCCGGACCAGCGAGTCCAGGAAGTTGCGCGGCAACCGCTTCAGATTCCCGCCGATCGTGGTCTCGTTTTCGGTGGTCTCGATTCCGTTCGACATGGTTCGTCCTACGCCTTGAAGAATTTCCCGGCCGGGACCTCACGTTCCAGATCGACCACGAGCCCCCCGTCAGCCGCCCGCGAAATCTCGAGCCAGCGCAGCGCCCGGGGAGCCGGCCCACGCAAGACGCCCCCCGCAGGCCCGAAGCGGGACCCATGGCACGGACAGTCGAAGCCCGTCGCGCTCTGGGACACCACGCAGCCCAAGTGCGTGCAGATCAGCGACAGCGCGGCGATCCCTTCGGTCGTCGAGCGAATATAGACGCTGCGGCCAGGCACGGCGGTTTCGGTCCCCACGGGATACTCTTCCAGGGACCCCACGCGCAGGCGGCTGTTTTCCTCGGGCAGGACACGCGGCTTAGGCAGGCGGGCCATCCCGATCAGCGAGCCGAAGATCGCGGCGCCGGCCGCCAACATGCCTGAAAGACCCAGGAAATCGCGGCGGGGCAAGGGTTCCGGATCTAGACGGCCCGACATCGGAGCACCTCCTGGAAGCTGAAGCGTTCCATCGTGATGGCCCCGGTGGGGCAGCGGTCGGCGCACGCCGCGCACCGGATGCAGATCGTTTCGTCCTTTAGAATGGCCGACGCCCCCGAGGACGGCAGTTCCCCGAGCTGATTGTGCAACGCCTGCGTGAGGTCGGGATCGGCCTCCAGCCGGTCGGCACCGACGATGCGCAGGCACAGTTCCGGGCAAACGTCCACGCACCCGCCGCAGAGGATGCAGCGCTCACCGTCGAAAATCGTGTTCACCCCGCAGTCCAGGCAGCGACTCGCTTCCCGCCGGGCGTCCTCCTCGGAAAGCTCCGCCTCGACCGGGGCGCCCTGGGACCGCAGGCGTTCGGCGACCGGTGTCGTCGGCAGGGTTACGCGGGGAATCCGCTCGTAGCCGCGCTCACGCTGGTAGTCCGGGATCGCAAGGTGCAGTTCCGTCGCGTCGTACGCCAGCGTCCGCCCAGTCAGGGTTTCATACACGGCCCGCGCCACGTGCTTTCCCGACGCGACGGCATCGATCAACAGCCGCGTCCCGTAGGCCAAATCGCCGGCCACGAATACGTCCGATGCGCTGGTGCGCCCTGTCACGGGGTCGCACCCGAGCCGCCCGCGCGCGTCGGCGGCGATCCCGTCGACGACCGGATCGACGAAGGCGACATCGAAGCGCTGCCCGATGGCCAGAAGGACCGTGTCGCATTCGATCGTGCGCTGGTCGGAGTCGTCGAAGATCGGGGCGAACCGGCGCTGCTCGTCGTACACCCGCACGCAACGCCGCAGGCGGATTCCCCGGACGCGACCGTCCGTGTCCAAAAGGATTTCTGCCGGCCCAACGCCGTTCACGCGGATCAGGCCCTCTTCGTCTCCTTCCAGAATTTCGATGTCGTCAGCGGGCATTTCGTCCAATGATTCCATCGAGCAGAGGTAGGCCTCGGTCACATCGTGTCCGCGGAGAGCCGTCCGGGCTGCGTCTATGGAGATCTGGCGAAGGACGCTTCGCCCGACATCGTAGGCCACGTTGCCGCCGCCGATCACGACGACCCGCCGACCCAGGTCAGGCGGGCGACCCAGGGATACATCTCGCAGGAATTCGACCCCGCCCAGCACGCCAGGGGCGTCGGCCCCCGCCAGGTCGATGGCCCGTGATCGCTTGGCGCCGACCGCAATGACCACGGCGTCGTGGCGCGCCCGCAAGTCACCGAAGGTCATGGTACGACCGACCTCGCACCCAGTTTCCGAGATCACGCCCAGTTCCAGGATGGCGTCGATTTCGGCCTGGATGAGTGCCCGGGGCAGTCGGTATTCCGGGATTCCGACGGCAAGCATTCCGCCGGTCACCGATTCCATTTCGTACAAAGTCACCTTCAGGCCCAGCAGCGCCAGATCGTGGGCCGCGGCCAGCCCGGCGGGTCCGCTGCCGATGACCCCGACCGACAGGTCCACGGCCGGCGGGATTCCCCCCTTGGCAAGTGACTGGAGCAGCGGCAGCAGTTCCTCGGTGTCGCTGTCTGCGCGGTCC
>CAZHDQ010000452.1:0-3277 GCA_964531595.1 uncultured Anaeromyxobacteraceae bacterium | reverse complement strand
GGCCCGACCAAGTCGTCCACCACGCCGTTACAGTCGTTGTCCAAGCCATCGCATATCTCGGTGCCCGCCAGGATGTCCGGTGCGTCGCACTCTGTAGCCGATCCGTCCGGGGTACAGGCGTAGACGCCGGTGGCGTAGCATTCGCCAAGCCCCTTCGAACACGCCTTGCCCTTATCCGGGAAGCCGTTGTCAATCACACCGTCGCAGTCGTTGTCGATCCCGTCACATCGTTCCGTTGTCCCGTCGCCCGCGACCGCGCTGCACTCCAGTCCCAACTTGTCCGCAGTACACACCAGGACGCCGGTCACGAAACACGGACCTGTGCCATCGGTGCAGGCGTTGCCCTTATTCGGGAAGTCATTGTCGATGACACCGTCGCAGTCGTTGTCCAACCCGTCACACACGTCTGTTTCAGGTTCTCCCGAGATGGCGCTGCACTCCACGCCGCGCCCGTCCCCGGTGCATACGAAGGTCCCGGCGGCCCGGCATTCACCCAGGCCCTCGAAGCAGATCTGCCCCAGTGTCGGGAAACCGTTATCGATGACACCGTCGCAGTCGTTGTCAATGCCGTCGCACATTTCCTCGGCGACCGCCAGGACCTGCGCCGTACATTCCAGGCCCAAGCCGTCCTCGGTGCAAACCTGGACACCCGTCGCGTAGCATTCGCCCAGCCCTCGACTGCACACCTTGCCCTTGTCCGGGAAGCCGTCGTCGATCTCACCGTCGCAGTCGTTGTCCAGCCCGTCGCAGATCTCGCCGGTGCCCGTCAGGACCGGTGCGCTGCACACAGTACTGGAACCGTCCGCCGCACATCCCCAGACGCCCAGCGCCAGGCATTCGCCCTGGCCCACCGAGCAGAAACGGCCCAGGTTCGGGAAACCCTCATCGATGCGGCCGTCGCAGTTGTTGTCGATACCGTCGCAGATCTCGTCGTCGCCGGTCAGGACCGGCGCGGTGCATTCGACGTCGGTCCCATCGGCCGTGCAGGCCCAGATACCCGTCGCATAACACGCGCCCTGACCCCTGGAACACGCGCTGCCCTTCGTGGGCCAGTGCTCGTCGGTCAGACCATTGCAGTTGTTGTCAATGCCGTCGCAGATCTCAAGGTCGCCTTCCAGCGCCTGCGCGCTGCACTCCAAGTCGTCCCCAGCCTGGTTGCAGACCAATACGCCTTCGACCCGGCAAGCCCCGATGCCTTCGCGGCACACCGTGCCCTTGGACGGGTAGTCTTCGTCGACCAGGCCGTTGCAATCGTCGTCCACGCCGTTGCAGGACTCTGCCTGCGGCGTTGCGGCGTCGCACCCTATCCAGCCGGCCGCGGGGTCGCACACTTCGCTGCCCACGCATCGCCCATGAACGTTCTCCACCGCGCACAGCCGCTGAAGGCCCGCGTCCGCCGCCAGGCAGTCGCACTCGCCCGAGACCGGCAGGCAGTGGAATCCAGGTTCCATCACGCCTTCATGCTCGCGGCACTCGTAACCTGCGGGGCAGGGCGTCCCGTCGCCCAGATCCGGGTGTAACGATTCCGGAGTGCAGTCCCACAGGCAATAAGACCGTCCCAGTGAGTCAGCCGGCTCGCAGTGGTCCCCCGGCACCTGGCAAGCCCGGTTCGACGTGCATTGCTGGCACAGCGTTTCAGGGAACGGGAGGCACGACAGTGTCGAAGCGCGCCAGTAGCCCTCCTTGCACAAAACCACCTCGCAGGCAGGTTTTTGGAGGTCCGCGTTGCATCGCATCTCAAGGGCGTTATCCACCACGCCAATGCACGACACACCGCACGCGCCGCAGTGCTCCAGCACCCCGTACTTGCCGTTGACTTTGAAGTCCCCGTCGATCTGCCCGTTGCAGTTGTCGTCCAGGCCGTTGCATGTCTCGGCCTCAGGCATCGCCGCGTCGCAGATCCAGTCCTTGCCGCCGGTGACCTGTCCGCATCGCCAAGGCGCCGAACAGGTGTATTCAGCCAGCGTTAGCGGGTCCGTCCACGTCTGCTCACACGGCGTCCCTGGAAGCGTCGGGTCGTCATCGATCAGCCCGTTGCAGTTGTTGTCCACGCCGTCGCAGACCTCTTCGACGGGCGTCGCCGCGTTGCAACCGACCCAACCCTGGGTAGCGTCGCAGGTTTCGATCCCGACGCAGGTCCCAAAAACGTTCCCGTTTTCGCAGGGCCGCTGCATTCCAGCATTCGAAGACGTACACTGGCACGTCCCCGACAGCGGAATGCACTGGAACTGCGCGGTGTCGGTCTGCGTGCAACCGTAGCCTTCAGGGCAGACCGGCCCCTGGGGCGCCCCGGCCGAGCAGTCTCGCCCGCAGTAATTCGCACCGGCGACCTCGATGCAGCGGTTGTTGCCGCCGCCGCAGTCGCCGTCCGTATCGCAGGGCAGGCAAAGGTTCGCCAGTGGCGCCAAGCAGATGCCGTCCCGCAGGACCCATCCGTCGACGCACGCCGTGGCCCGGCAGATCGGGGTCGCCAGTGTCGTGTCGCAAATCATCTGGGCGGCGTAAGGGGTGCGATCCTCGCAACCGTTGTTGCACTGCCCGCAGTGTTCCAGCACGCCGTACTTGCCGTCGACCTTGAAATCTTCGTCGGTCGCCCCGTCGCAGTTGTCGTCCCGGTAGTTGCATTCCTCTTTCGCGGGCAGCGGCCCGATGCACAGCCAGCCGGCCTCACCGCCGCACGACCACTGTCCCGCACACCGGCCTTCGACGCCTTCCGTTTCGTTGTAACAGGTCTCCTGAGGCTGGGTTGGCGCGTCGTCCGCGACCCCGTTACAGTCGTTGTCGATGCCGTCGCAGATCTCGATGGCGGGTTCCAGTGCGGCGCAGTCTACCCAACCGGTGGCGGGGTCGCAGCGTTCCAGGCCCTGGCAGGTCCCGATCAGATTCGTCTTCGCGCAAGCACGCTCCTCGTCGGCGTTGCCAGGCCGGCACGAGCAGGTGCCGTTGATGGGCAAGCACTGCCGCAGGCTTCGTCCGTCCCGGGGCAGGTCGGAACATTCGAATCCTGCCGGACATCCGACTTCCGAGCAGTCGCGGGTACAAAACTTTCCCTCGGTAAGGTCATAGCAGACCCCGTCGCCGCACTGCGTGTCCAGGCGGCACGGCTTGCAGAAGTTCATGTTTTCCGGGACGCAGACCGATACCACGTCACTACCGAAGTTCGTCGCGCGGCAGGCCCATCCTTCAGGACACTCGGTCTGACATGGTCGGGTGCAGACTGGGCCGTCGGGGCCTTCGATACAGAACCCCGAGAAGCAATCCGTGTTTTCGTTGCAGG
>CAZHDQ010000451.1:0-3292 GCA_964531595.1 uncultured Anaeromyxobacteraceae bacterium | reverse complement strand
ACCGCTGGCACCCCGTATACGTCGCAAAGACCGTCCCGAGAGGAGAACGCTCGACTCAGGCCGTGGATGCTGGACACCCGACCAACTTGACTCGATCGGTCCCGACGCTATGATTTCTGCGCCTACGGCGGGTAACCAGTGAAGCAGCATCGGGTCAAGCACATCGCTGCGATCATCGCGGTTAATCTCCTGATTTTTTTCGGACTCGGCGAGATTTTAGCGCGCTTGGTCCCCTTGGATTTTCAACTCCTCCGACCGCTCCTCTACTACCAGTCGGCAGACGTGGAGGCGCATGCGCAGTCAGACGACCCCCAGCAGCTCTTTCACCTGAAGCCCGGCGCGGTCTTGGACACGAAGAGGCGGTCCGGCGATCCCAGGCGAGTCACGATCAACAGTTTCGGGTTCCGCGATCCGGAGCGCCAAGCACGGAAGGCTCCCGACGTCTTCCGGATCGTGATCCTGGGTTCGTCCAACACGTACGGCGCCGACGTCGACAACGACCAGACCTACCCCGCCCAGCTCGAGCGCCTGCTGAACGAGCTGGGTGGGCCGAAACACATCGAGGTCTGGAACGCCGGCATTTCCGCTTACGTCCCCTCTCAGATCGCACGGCATGCGCGTCACATTCTGAGCGCGTTCGACCCCGACCTGCTGATCCTCCAAATCTACCTCCCTGGCAGACGGGCGTTCCTCCAGATCGGCCGCACGGTGAGACCGTGGGACGGGATTGCGCTGGATGACTTCCGATCCTGGTTTGATCGCAACCCGGAGCTTTACTGGGAGAACCTTACGGTCGTGCCACTGGTTCAGTTCGCACCCGCCCGCTGGCTATTCCTGCACTCCACGTTCTACCGCACTCTGGTCGTGGCAACGAACCGAGTAACGTCCATCCGGACCAACCCCTACTTCGGGGCCGAAGCCAGCAACGACAGAGACATGGGCCTTCTTGCTGAATACGTCGCCGGCCTCGACAAGAAGGTCAAGGTGTTCCGAATGGGCATGAATCCTGCCCAGAACGAGGGACCGTGTCCCGGGCACTTCCCCGATCTGTTCCCTAATGAACGGAAGCCGCCCTCGGACGCACCGGAGTACATGATGGTCCACCCGCCCGCCCACGTGTATGAGTGGGTCGCCGAGGCCATCCGCGACGAACTGGTTGCGCAGCAACTCATTCCCGAAGCCTTGCCACCGGACGGGACCTCAATGTGATGATGATGCGCGGCCGCGCCTGCGGATCAGCAGTGCCCCAAGGAAAAGCAAGGACACGATGAACCAGCAGCCCAGTTGATCGCCGCCAACCGTGACGACTTTTTCAGGCTCAGGTGCCAGGCTGGACCAGAATCGCTGGGCAACCCTTAACGCAGTTTACCCAGCATCCGGCGGGCATCGGCCTGGAAGAACGCGTTGAATTCGGGCTTGCCGCTGGCGGCAGGGTCTTGCGACAGCACCCATTCCAGATCCTCGATCGCAGCTTCGCGCAGGTCCGCCGGCACTTCCAGGAACTTCGCGCGGGCCCAGCGCGGCTTGATGCAACCGGGCGCCAGCGCTACCCCCCGATCGAAACGTTCCTGCGCCGCTGCCACATCCTTGCCGTTAGAACCCACCATTGCGACGTACCCACGCCCTACCTGCACGGCGGCAGGGGCGGCTTCCAGTGCATCGAGTCGGTCCAGCACCCGCCCCATTCGCGCAGGCCACTTGGGATTCGTCATACGGACAATGCCGCTTTGGCCAAACTGGAAGTAGAAACGGACCGCGTCCAGCCACAGCAGCAACGCCTGGGCCCGATCGGCGCCCAAAACATCAACCGCTTCCCAGACCTCGGCCCCTTTTTCGACCCGCTGCCGAAACGCCGAGTCCAGGACCATTGCACGTTCTGCGTGCTGGATCGCTTTGCGCCAGTATTCGCCCGCCTGCCCGACCGATTCTGCATGCGCCGCACCCAGAAGGGTAAAGTCCGATGACAAACGCAGCATCGCTTGCTCATTTGCAGGGTCCGCTGCGAGTACCGCCTCCCAGGCACGGATATCGGCCCGCAGGCCCGTCGCCGTGGAGGCTTCGGCCGCACAGACTTCCGCGGCGGCTACCAGTGCGGTGGAATCTGCACCGGGCGTTGCCTTCCCGGCCTTCACAGTCCACCCGCTATTCCAGGACATGCATCCCGAACACGTCAAGCACGCCACAACGAGGGTCGTTCCCACAAGACGAAGCGTCACGCTTGCCTCCCCGGTTCGCCAGGATTTCGGCGAAAGATTAGCACAGCCGGCATCATGCCCCATGGCGAATGACGTATTGACGATCACCTCCGGCCTGGGCGACCATGGTCGGCATGAAAACGCACCACACACCATCAAGACGTTTGCCACTGTTTTCCTTAGGCCTGCTGGCGGCGTCGCTGGTCCTGCTTGCGGCGACGGCCGGCCAGGCCAAGGCCCCGGCTCATCTGGACGAAGCGCGGGCCACCGCGAAAAGGCTGGGCCGCGCCATCCCCCTGGAGGACCCTTCCGGACACGCCCTGGACAACCTGCACCGCGCGCTGGCCAGGGCGCGTAATGGCAAGGGACAGGCCCGTCTGGTGTTTTACGGAGCCTCTCACACGTCGGCTGAACATTACACTGGCGTGATCCGGCGCGGGCTCCAACGCCGCTACGGTGACGCGGGGCACGGTTTTGTGCTGCCGGCGAAACCCTGGCGCTACTACCGCCACGACGACGTCGTCCTTGAATCGACAAACACCTGGCGTGCCGACCGTATCGACAAATCGGACGCCGTCCCTGACGGCATGTACGGGTTGGCCGGCGTCACAATCGCCTCGTCGTCCCCCGAAGACTTTGGCCGCTTGGCGACGCCCACCCGTGGACCTGTCGGTCGGCGCGTCGGACTTTTCGAGGTCTGGACGCTGGAACAGCCCGGCGGCGGCACGCTGGACGTCCGAATTGATGACGGTCCCTGGCGCCATATACCCACTGCCGCTGACACGAAACGGCCCGCCTACCATACGTTCAAAGTCCCGGACGGACGCCACAGCCTGGAGGTCCGTCCGAAAGGCGACGGCGAGGTCCGGTTGTTTGGCGTGGCCCTTGAGCGCAATCGCCCCGGTGTCATCGTCGATACCGTTGGGATCCCGGGGGCGCGAGCCGAGTACCACTTGCTGTGGAACGACGCCCTGTATCGCGAACACCTGACGCGCCGCAATGCCGACTTCATAGCACTGGCTTACGGGACCAACGAGGCCGGCCTTATCCCGCATTACGCGGGGTTTTTTATAGGAGGAGATATGACTAAACAACTA
>CAZHDQ010000450.1:0-3293 GCA_964531595.1 uncultured Anaeromyxobacteraceae bacterium | reverse complement strand
ATCGCCAAGGACGCCGGCCGGGGCACCGTGGACGAACAGGCCGTAGGAGGGGCCGCCGCAGCCCCCGCCCCCGCCGCCGCCGTGGCCGCCGGCGCCGCCGATGGCGCCGCTGCCGCCGTTTGCCGTGCAGAAAGTATTGTCTTTGCCGACCGCGTCAGGACCGCCGTTAGCGCCTGCGCCTGGCTTGCCGCCGACCCCACCGGGCCCGCCGTTGCCACCATGGCCACCGCGCCCTGGTGCCACCACCAGATCCGCCAGTTGCGGGATCGAGGCCGGGGTTGACGTGAACACCAAGAAGAGGGCGAATGAACCACCGCCGCTTACACCAGGCTGGCCACCGGTGGCCCCGCAACCCCCTGCACCGCCGCCGCCGCCGCTGCCGCCGATATCGCTGTACCCGCGCGTGGAGGAGCAGCCTACGGTCTGAACGCCACCCGCCGCACCACCGCCGCCGCCGCCGCCGCCGGGCGTGCCGTCGTCGCCAGCCATAGCAGCGTTTGGTGCCCACAGACCGCCGCTCACCGTGCCTGCCCCGGCGCATCGGACCCCCGCGCCGCCGTCGTTGCCGCGCCGCCCCGGGATCCCGTTAGCGCCGACCCGAGATTCCTCTGGGATGCGGCAGGTGCCGCAATCACCACCGGTACAGGTAGGCGAACCTTTGATGAATGAATCCAGACCGGCCAGTCCGCCTGCCCCTGTGCTACCGGCGTTGTTCTGGCCGGTGACGCCGCTCTCCACGGTCTTGCGGGTCTGGATCGAAGTTGTCGGGCAGGTGCGATTGGGGGTTTCATCGTACAAGGGGCAGACCGCGCGGCCGCCGGCACCGCCGCTGACGTTGGCGGTACCGCACGTTAGCGACCCGCCGCCGCCGCCGGGGGTTTCCTTGGCCGCCGTGCAAGAGGTCTGGCCGATGTCGTAGGCCGCCGTGCCTGGCAGACCCGAGTTACCGCTGTTTCCCGCCACGCCCGGGACGCCTGGTTGGCCGTCCCCGCCGTCGCCGCCAACTAGGCGGCTATTCCGGATCGCCAGCGATGCGTCGCAATCCTTTACGTAGAGGCCAATGGCATTGCCACCGGTCGCCTTGCTGCTGTAGGCGAAGACCACAAATCCGTCCAGGGCCGTCGAGCCGGCCGCGCCGCCCGTAATGTCGATGGCCGTGATAGCCCCGGGTGCCTGGAGAGTGGGGACCGAGCCCAGGACGACCGTTTCGTACGCGATGGGTTCCCGCACGCGGAAGTCCGCGGAATATCCGCCGTACACGCCGACCCCCGCCTTCATCACGACGGGTTCCGTGTACACGCCGGTCGCCACATAGACGTCATTTCTATCCGGCGAACCGGCGGCGAGATCGATGGCCGACTGGATCTTCAGCAGCGGGTCTTCGATGGTCCCGGCCGCGCCATTCGTGCCCCATTTCGCCACGAACACGGATCCGAGCACGTCACCATCGATACCGTCGCAGTTAGCGTCCTCGCCGCCAGGCAAATCGAGGGCCGACGTGTACTCGCACTCGCACCCGTTTGCCGGGTTCTTGTCCACGTCGAAGAAGCCGTCGTTGCACATCACCTTGCAGTCCGGGACAGTCCGGGTTGTGTCGCATGCGCCGTGACCATTAAGGACCTGGGTCGCCTGGCAGTTGTTGCCGCACACGCCGCAGTTTTCGTCGTCGACGTATTTGCCGGACAAGGGGTCAATGAAGTCCTCGTCGATCTTTCCGTTGCAGTCGTTGTCCAGACCGTCGCAGGTCTCGGCCGGCAGTTCGCAGGTGCCCCACCCGGTTTCCAGGCAGTATTGGATGCCGTAGCAGGTGTAGACCGGTGCTCCGGGGTTTCCCGGGTCCTGAGAGGTGACCGAGCAGCCCCGCGACAGGTTCAGTTCGCTGCCGGTGCAGGCGCAACTGCCGGAATCCGGCTGGCACTGGTCGGAACCGCCGTCGGCGGGAAGGCAACTGTAGCCGTCCGGGCAATCGATGTTGCCGTCGCAGGAATGGCCACAGTAGTTGCCGCCGTCGCCCAGGGGCAGGCATCGCGCGCCGTCGACAATGCAGTCGGTGTCCAACACACACGGCGAGCACAGCGTCGATGTCAGCGGAATGCATTGGTAGTCGTTCAACCTGAAGAATCCGGGGTCGCATTCGACGACAACGCAACGCGGAACCTCGCCGCTGAGGTCACATTCAGGCGTGGAATTCGGAAATATGCCCACGCAGGATCGGTTACAGGCGCCGCAGTGTTCCAGCGTGCCGTATTTTTCGTCGATCTTGAACGGGTCGTCGACCCCGTCCTTGCAGTCGTTGTCGATACCGTCGCAGATTTCGGCCGCCGGTTCGGTGGCGGTGCAGGCCCACCCCTGCGGGCCCAGGCAGACGCGAGTGCCGGTGCATGTGCCAAATTCGTTCGTCCGTTCGCACGGCTCGCCTTGGGGCAACCCATCGTCAGGCGTCCCGTTGCAGTCGTCGTCGATCCCGTTGCAGTCCTCGACCGCCGGGACGCGCGCGTCGCACCCGGTGAATCCCACCGCCGGGTCGCAGGTTTCGTATCCGAAGCAGGTGCCTTGTTCGTTGGTGTTCTGGCAGAAACGCTTGACGCCGGCGTCCGCTGCCCGGCAGGCACAGGTGCCACTGGGGGGTAGGCAGTAAGATTGCCCCACCAAGTTATCGTCTAGAGTGCGGCATTCATACGGGTCGGGGCAGTCATCGCCGCCGCCGCATGGGACCGAGCAGTATTCGCCGTCCGTTAGGGCGACGCACCGGCCGCCGCCACACTGGCCGTCGACCGCACAGGGCTGGCAAACCCGGCTGAACTTCGGGATGCAAACAAACACGACGTCCGGGTAGGTGTTGACGATGCCGGCGCACAGGAAGTCGGGCGGGCACTCGTCGGTGATGCACATGCGGGTGCAGATCATGCCGTCCGGGCCTTCGACGCAAAAACCGCTGGCGCAATCGCCATTACTGGAGCAGGGCGCCAGGAAGCCCCCGGGTACGATGTCGAAGACATAGTCGGTCGAGTGCCCAGGATCGGGGCGGATCCCCGGGTCCGTGATTCCGTGGTCCTGGGCTACGTCGATGTCAGTCGGCGGGTTGTCCTTCGCTGGGCCTAAGTCGCCCGACAGATTCGGCGTCGAGTCCCCACCGCAACCAGGCAGGAGCATCGCGAGGCAGGTCGATGCGATCAGAAATCCTCGGAACGATCCGCTGTGTTTCATGGCCGACTCCAGGCGAAAGGGAAGGACCAGTGTCCACCAGAGTACTATTGAACGTTGTGTGGCGCGGCTTTGCAACCGGCTCCACC
>CAZHDQ010000449.1:0-3294 GCA_964531595.1 uncultured Anaeromyxobacteraceae bacterium | reverse complement strand
CGGCTATCTGGGGCATCGGGCTCCTGGGGCTGCTGGGCTACAATTTTGACCCGCTGATTATGGTCGTGCCGTTCATCATTAGCGCGCGGGCCCTGTCGCACTCGGTGCAGTTGATCGAGCGGTATATGGAAGAGCACGCGGTTCATGGCAGCCGGAAAATAGCGGCGCAAAAGACCTTTGCTGGGCTGTTCGAGCCTGGCATCGTCGGTATAGTGACCGATGCTCTGGGTGTTGCGGTGGTTTGGCTGACGCCGATCCCGCTGATGCAGAAACTGGCGGTCATGGGCAGTTTCTGGGTCATCAGCATTGTCGCGACGGACATGATCATGAATCCGATCTTACTGTCGTTCATGCCGCCGCCGCGTCGCCGGTTGGCGCAAGGCGAGGGGTGGCTCGCGCAACTGCTGTTGGCCGTCGGGCGTTTCAGCCTGGGGCGCCATCGTTGGACCGTAGTGGGCATCACCGGTTTGCTGCTGGTCGTAGGGTTCTACTACGCCGAAAAACTGGTGGTAGGTGACATATACCCGGGCACGCCGATGTTGTGGCCGGACAGCCAGTACAACCGGGATACGGACGCAATCGGGGACCGGTTCGGGAACACCGATATCATCAACGTTATCGTCGAGGGTGACGAGTGGAACGCGATCAAGGACCCGGACGTGCTTCGCAAGATTTGGTTCTTGCAGCGGGAAATGGAAACGCTGGACGAGGTGTCAGCGACGTCGTCAATCGTGGATTTGTTGCCGCGGATAGTCCAGGCGATGCATGGTGGCGAGCCGCGCTGGCAGCACATTCCCGAGGAGGCGCGCGAGGCGGGCTTCTTCCTGGAAATGATCTACGGTGCCAGCGAACCGGGCGACCTGGCGCGCTATATCACGCCAGACAGTCGCCACGCGAACATCGCGCTGTACCTGAAGGACCACAAGGGCACGACCCTGAACAAGGTGGTGGCTAAACTGCGGTCCTATGTGTCCAAAAATACGATGGAAAAGGCCCGCTTCAGGCTGGCCGGTGGGTTCGGTGGCCTGCTGGCGGCGGTCAACGAGGTCGTAGCCCAGAGCCAGGCAATGGTGACCGGATTGGCGTTCCTGTTCGTGTTCCTGTTTTGCTCGATAGCGTACCGGTCGTTGATTGCCGGCCTGATGTTCATGATTCCGTTGGCCTTGTCGAATTATCTGACTTTCGCGCTGATGGGCTGGCGGGGCATTGGACTTGACGTCAACGCGTTGCCGGTGGTGTCGCTGGGTGTCGGGCTGGGTGTCGATTACGGCCTGTATATCGTCAGCCGGATCCGCGAAGAATTCGCGGTTTCGCACGACCTGGACGACGCGATCCTGATGGCGATGTCCACATCGGGCAAGGCGGTTCTGTTGACGGCGGGTACGATGGTGTTCGGCGTGGTGTTCTGGACGTTCAGCTTCCTGAGGTTCCAGGCGGATATGGGCCTGCTGTTAGTGTTTTGGATGACCGTGTCGATGCTGGGTGGCTTGGTGCTGCTGCCGACTCTGATCCACCTGTTTAGGCCTAAGTTCGTGACCGGCGGCGTCAAGGTCGCCAAACTCGCCTGAAATCCCTGATGGTAATGTCTTCTTAACCGACGAATTGCAAGGTCGTTGCAGGACCGGTTTAGGGGGCCATCCCGAAGAACACCTGCTCAGAAAACACCTCGAATGGTCCGCCCGTGCAACCGGCCTCGCCGAGGGGCAAGCCGCTGCCGCAACCGATCCAGTATTCGCCTAGCAGTCGGTAGTTGTCGGTCCAGCCGTTCCCCGATTCAGGCAGATTCGTGAGCGGGTTGGCCGAGAACGCGGTGCCGGGAAGGAGCCGGATCGCGATGCCTTCCCAGATGCAATCCACCGGGACACCCAGGTCAACCCAGCCGTCGTTGGCGTGGAGTCGCTGGATCGAATAGGTGCCGCAACCGGGCAGGAACACGGGCGTGTCGGTGAAGTTGAACCATTTCGGGTGCAATGTGCTGCCGGGCGCGGTCATCGAAGTCCCCAACCACAGCAGTACTTTGTCCAGGTCCCCGGTTGCCGCGCAGTGGCCAGACTGGTCCATTACCAGACATTGCGAGCACGGACCGCAGAAAGAGGCCCCTGCGCAAGTGGTGTTAGGTGGGCAGTCGCTGTCCATCCAGCATTCGCCGGCATCTGCCGGCAACGTCAGGCTGCTTCCCTGGGTGCCTTCCGATACCGAAGCCCCGTAGCAAACGCGTTCGTCGAGGCAATCGTCGTCCAGATAGCACCCGGTGGCCTCGCAAGGCGGCAGCACGCAAAAAGACCGGGGCGGCATGCCGCAGTTCGGGCATGGTTCCTCGACACAGGCTTGGCCATCGGGGCATTCCTGCCAGCCCCCGTATTGGCCGCATTCCCGTCCGGGTTCAAAGCCGCACATTGCAACGCAATCGCGTGAGCAGTCCGCGACATCGTCAGGCGCGACATTGCATCCGTTGTAGCAGCCGCCGTAGGGCAGGAACACGTCGTTGCCGCAGTCGCATGTGCAGTCGATGCATTCAATTGGGCCGCAATCCGGGGCCAAGTCGTCCGTGGTCGTGTCAAAGGGGATGTCGGCGTCCGGCCCTGGGTCAGGCGTCACGCAGCCTTCGTCGACGTCGCATGCATCGGGTGGGACGTCGGGCTGGATAACGTCGGTCGGGCAGCAGCGGGTCGTCAGGTAACGGCCCCACGCGCTTTCGTCGCAGCAGGTGAAGCACTGGCTACCGCTCGACGGGCCGCACTGTGTGGCCAGGAGGTCTGCGCACGCTTCATGGCTGGCGCAAAGGCTTTCCTGGTCGATCGGGTCCTGGTGCCAGGTCTCGAAAACGTCGGGTACATACATGTCACGGGTCCAGGCGTCCTCGGGCCCTTCGGCGTCGAACGCGCAGCCGGCTTGGAGCAGCATGCTACATGCGAACATGATCGCGAATGTTCGGTTCATGGAATCCCCCTTTCGCCAGCGTTGCCGCGTGATCGCTTCCATGCTGAAAAACAGCAAGTCCCATGCCATCTTTCGTCGCTGGAAAAGATACCAGGAACGCGGGTTTTCTAAAATGTTGGAGGCACTGTGGGCTGGGGGCGGGCGGCAGGCATGACACGGGTGTCACGGTTGGCGGTTGGGTGCGGGGTCCGCGGCAAGGGGGGCCGGGGCCACTCCGGTACCCCCGCACCCAACTGGGGTCCGCAGCGAGAGGGGCCGGGGCCACTCCGGTACCCCCGCACCCAACTGGGGGCCGGCGACCTTCGCGGCCCAGACTCGGCCCCTGCGGGGCCTCAAACAGTGGGCCGCGTCGCG
>CAZHDQ010000448.1:0-3304 GCA_964531595.1 uncultured Anaeromyxobacteraceae bacterium | reverse complement strand
TACCCGACGACCCCCAGGCCCCAGTGGAAGTCCGGCTGCGTCGTCATTTCGGCGCGACGCAGCGCCCGAACCAACTTAAACATCGACGCGCGGCTACCCGGGACCAACCCCTCCAGCACCGACTGATCGTCGGGCGGGTTCTGGCGCCGGTAGACCGCCGGAATCCCATTATCGCGGGCAAACCGCCCAGCCATTGAGCACGCCAGGATCATGAATTCGGAAACCAAGCGCCGCGCCGGCGACTCGTGGACCAACCGGTGGACTTCTGGTTCGCCGTCGTGTACGCGGATCGCAAACTCGTCCCGCTCAACGATAACGGCACCGGCCTCGACGCGCCGACACGCCAGGGCCTGCGCCAGCGACCGCAACATGCGCAACATCGGCGCCGCCGGGTCTGCCGCGTCCCCGGACAGGTCACCTGCCAGCAGCGCATCGACCTCGCCATATGTCATCCGGCGGGCCAGTGTCCCGGTCACCGGCCTCACGTCGAACCCTTCGACTTGACCCGCGTCGTCCAGTATGCAAGCGAAGTCCAGCATCGGCTGGCTGCCGCCGGCCGACAGCGACAGCACGCCCTCGGACAGCACCTGCGGGAACATCGGGATCTTACCGTCTGGTAGGTAAAGCGTGGCGGCGCGCCCCATGCCCTCGCGGGCCACGGCGCTGTCCAGGGGGATTCGGGCCGTCGCGTCCGTGATCAGGATATGGACCCGCCAGGTCCCCGCCGCCATGGGCTCCAGCCACAGCGCATCGTCGACATCGGTGGTCCAGGGGTCATCGATAGAGACCGGCCCGAAGGCAGCATTGGCAACGTCCAGGTCCAGGCGCCCGGCGGCCTCGGATTCCGGCAGCGCCCCGCTGGCCTGGTCTTCTGCCTGCGCCAGTACCTCGGCGGGAAAGTCCCGCGCGAACCCGTTGCGATGCACGCCCAGGATTTCGTCTGGCGAGAACACGCCCAGTTCCACCAGCAGACGGAACGCCTGGATCCCCGGTTCCGACGTCGTCCCCCCAGTCAGGCGCTCGACTTGCGCGACGCCCCGGGCGCCGTCCTTGTCGTCGGGCCCGGACACCGCCAGCGACCGCAGCCACCCGACGCCCTGACGTATCAACGGATCCGCCAAGTCGGCGGCGCCGGACTCCCGGGCCGCGGACAGCGCCTCGACGACACGGTCCAACAGATCCCTTTCCTGGGCCTCGCGGAACCGGCGGCGGCGTTCGGCCTCGATGAATTCGCGGGGCTGCGGCGTGAATCGCCCGTTACCTGCGGACCGGAACCACGACGGATCGGCGGCCAGCGCCCAGGCGATCGCGGCGTTCGCGTCGGGGCCCGCACCGCCCAGCGCCAATTCCGCCAAGTCGGTCAACCCGTGGTCACCGCCGTCGTCGACCAAGACCTCCCACAGCGCCTCCAGGTCGACCGATTCACGCAAAGCGTCCAGTCGCGCCCGAACGCCGGAAAGCGCGGCAGACGCGACCCGCACCGCTGCCATCGGCACCCGCAGGTTGGACACGAAGAACACGCGATCGTCTGACCAGGCCTCCCGGGCGGCGGCCTCGGTGACGACGCTGCACCGCCCAGACGTACGCTCGACCACCGCCCCCAGGGCGATGCCGTCCCCGATCCGGGCAAACACGACGCAGCCTGTCTCTTTCCCGGCCATGGCGACCGCGTAAGTACCAGATTTGCGCGTGGGATGCCAGAAAGGACGGGCTGCGAGCAGCAGCCGCGCGCCGGATCGCCGCCCCCGTCGAGGCCAGGTCTGGCGTGCAATATGTCCTCGATTTTGGCGGCCGAGGCCCGAAACATCTTTTGGGCAGTCGCCGGTAGCGGGCCGATTCACGCGAACGCGCACTTCGAGGGAAACATCCTGTGTGAAACAGCAATCACTCTCCAGACCAAGGCGTCCATGCACGGGCGGGCCCTGGCACAGACCCTCATCGCCCTCGATGACAATGCCGTGACCGCGCCCTGAGCCAGTCCAATGCACCAAAATCACATGAGAATTTGTCAGGGGAGGGGCCGCACCTCGACCTGATGGGTGCCGCCAGTCCTGGGTGTGGTCAGGGACAAGATTTCTGATTCCGAGTCAAAGGACGACGACCACGTGCCCTGGACGTCGGACACGACCAGTTCCCACCCCGACGGATAATGCCGCCTGACGGGAAGCGCGATTTCGGTGGGACCGTCGATGCCTTCCCGGTCCTCGAAGGTCAGCAGAAAAACGCGAGTGTCGGCGTCGTAGGAAAACGTCAGGGGCACACCCGCAATGGCCCGGGCATAGGGGCGGACCATCGTGTCGGCTGAGGGACGATCGGCGCCGCTGCCGTCGTGCAAACCCCAGGTCCCGGTGTCGTACACCCAGTAGGCCCATCCCGCCTGCAACCGGTCGGCCATTTCCAGAACCGCCCGTCCATACACGTCGGCGCCAGGAAATGTCCAGTCGAAGCCCCACTCCCCCATGACCATGGGCATCGGTTGCCGGTCCAATTCGATCAACCGCTCACGCTCCCAATTGGCAACGGCATGGTCGGCTCCCGGGTCGTAGCGCTGGTACTGCTCGTAGGACAGGGAGTACAGGTGCGGGGAGTATGTGATGCGGGCGGACCCTGGTCTGGGGTCCTCCAGGGTCGGGTGATACGACGGCATCCCATTCCCCGGGGCCCCGTAGCGCGGTTCAACGAAGATCCACCGGTCGGGGTCCACGATCCGGATGGCGTCGATGGCATACCGGGACCACCAAGACGATCCCCAGGACCAGGTACCCCCAGAAGCGGGGCGAAGTATCGAATCTTCCCTGTGCCCAACCTTCCATTCCACCCGTACCCGCCCATAGCCACCGAGCCAATCATCGTGGACACCGGCCGACGGTTCAAGGGACAACCGCCCTTTCGCGTACGCGGGAACACCAGTCATTGCGTGTTTTATAAGCGTAATCATTCGCGACAGCCATGGCGTCGGTTGTGTCGGCACCCTCGCGTCGTTAGCCGCGAACGGCGCGCAGTCCGCCCCCTTCCAGGAACGAAACAGGCCTGTGCTTGCCCTTGAGGGGGGACTTTGTCGCCATCAGCGCGGGTTGCCCATGTGGCCACGGAATCGACTTTGCGCGTCATGGTTGCTACACTCGACGCCGGCTGGGCCGGTCGCCCGCCCTTTGATACCGCCAGGAGAAACCAACCGATGAAGGTCGCGATCGTTGGCGAAAACTACTACCCCACGGTCGGGGGCATCCAGGAACACATCTACAACCAGGCGCTATTCCTGCGCGCGGCGGGCCATGACGCGCGGGTCGTGACGGGCACAAAG
>CAZHDQ010000447.1:0-3315 GCA_964531595.1 uncultured Anaeromyxobacteraceae bacterium | reverse complement strand
CAGGCGAGATGGATCGCCGCTCGCAGTGGAGCGGTTGTTTCGTAACAGGCCCTAAACGGGCGCGCGCTGCCTGCTGTAAATTGTTGCCTCGGTTCCAAGCAACCGCCCATCCCGAAAATGCCCTAGTATCCATCAGTGGTTTCGTTGTAAAAATGCAGGGTCACCAAATGCGGCGGCTCTCGAGTCCCCTCTGGGTGTTTTGCAGGAGGAATCGCCCTATGAAACGGATCGACGGATTCCAGGTACGCCGGGGCGCACTCATGTGCCTGGCGGCAATGCTCCTGGCGATTGGGTCGCTGGCGGCCTGCTCGGGGAACGACGGCACGCCAGGGACGGACGCCTGGCAGGACGCAAACGACGTGCCCGACATCGGGACCGACAGTAACGATTCGCCCGATGTCGAGCGGCCCGACACGACCGAGGACGCGGAATCGCTCGATGTGGCGGTGGATCCGACCGCGCTGGAACTGGTCGCCATGGGCAAGGATCGCCTGTCTGCCGGCGAATCGCTGGCCGCTATGGACGCCTTCGACCGGGCACTGGAGCACGCGCCAGGCCTCCAGGAAGCCCAGTGGGGCCTGGTGCTGGCGCGACTCCAGTCCAACGTGGCGATGTTCGGGTCACTGATCGGACTTATCCAATCGGAAGTGGACCCGGATGCACCCGTGGTGATGACGCTGCGCAGCCTGGCATGGCCCGACCACGATGGCACTGTCGGTGTGATCGTCGACGGACTGTACCGCAGCGCGATGGCGCAAAAGGCCCGCCTCGACGAGCTTAAGACCACAAAGTCGAACGGGGTTTTCAGCTTGCCGGACGGGCTGCCTCTGGAGATGGGCGATTACCCGATGATGCGGCTGTGTTGCGAGTGGGATCAAAGCGACGCGTACGGCATCTCGTCGTTCAACAACCTGCTGCTGGCCCTGACGGCCTTCCTGGGTTCGCAGGAAGCCGACGTCTCGTTTGACCGCATCATGCACCTGTTTCGGGAAAACTCCGGCATAGCGAATGCGCTCATACGAGTTCTCGACGATTACCCAGACATGCTGACATTGTTGCCGGAAACCGGCGAGGAATCCTGGCGAGCGACGGGCGATTTCGTGGCCGCGGCTGCTCGGGATGCTCTGGAATCCGCACGCCTGATGGCGCTGGACGACGGTGCAGGCGACCCGGTGGCGACGCTGGCGGATGACGGGACCGCGTACCTGCTGCTGCATGGGGACTTCCCAGGCGATCGGATGGAACTGGCTGTGCTCTGGGAGGGCAGCGACGCGTCTTTGAAGGCGACCGTCGAGAAAGTAGTCGCCCATCTGGACGGCACGCCCGACAGTCGGCTGAGCCTGGACGCCGACGTGCTGGTCGCGATCGGCGTGCTGGTCGACATCATCAACCGGACCGTGGGCTTCGAGGCTGTTTTAGCGGGCCTGGGTGTCGACCTGCCGGACATCGTCATCACACTGCTTGCCGGACTCGACCCCGAGGACCCAGACCAACTGGTCGGCTTGCTGGGCATGGTCTTACCGATGATAGGCATCAAGGCCGGCACCGTCGAACTGGACTTGGCTACGTTCTTCGACACGCCGTTTAACCTGCGAGACCTTTTCCCAGTGACCGGGCCAGAACCGGGTACGCCCAACGCAACATTCCTGCGTTCGTTCGAATGCGCGCGAGGTGGCGCCACGGTCGTCGAGAACGAGGCATCGCAAACAGTTACATTCTTCGTGCATGACCCCTCGGCGGACGCACCGGAAATCACGCTGAGCGTGGAGGCGCACGCGATGCAGATGAACCTGACCTTCGACCTAGAGTCGGTGACCCTGGTGGCCGTCGACGGCTTCACCGGTCTGTATTCTGGGCAACTGGAGATGGTGTTCGACGCCGGCGAAGGCACCACTGACGACGGGGTCTTGCAAACAAATGGGGACGTATACGTTTCAACGACTTACACATCGACCGACCACCCCGAGGGCACTGTCGTCATCTCGGGTACTCAGGAGAACGGCTTTACGAAATGGGATTACGGCGCGTCATGCGTCGATGACAGTAAACCCTGGGACGCCCCGCATTTCGGCCAGGTTGAATTCGCCGATGCCGTCGAGATCACGGCCCCGGGTCAGTCCCGACCGATGCCCGAAATCCCTGCAGACGGCGTAGCCAGTCGGTCGGGCATACTGGCATTTCCGTCCCCGTCGTTCGATGGCCTGATTTGGCTGGACGGTGATGGCGGCCTCGCGGTCGCGGATCAGGCGACTTTTTCCGCGTTGATTGGCGGCGTCATGGCCGCAGTGGAGGCATTTTGATGAAACGCAATGCAATCATCATGGCCGTGGCTGCCCTTTTGGCGATGGCCGGTTGTGTCGGAACTGACGACGCCACGAACGTCATGATGCCGACGATGCTGACGACGACGGACGCGATACCGGCGGAAACGGTTTCGCCAGCGCCACGCTTCACGTACGCAGTCGCGATCGCCGACCCCCATCTGGTGTTTGAAGACGATGAGCACGGGAAAAACCTGCGGGCAATCGGCCAGACCATTGAAACCATGCCGTTCGATGTCGCCGGCGCGTTCATAGCTGGTGATATCGTGCACAACCTGCCCTACGACACGATCGAAGAATACCAAGCCGATCCCAACGATCGGTTCGACGTCGCGCAGGAAATCTTCGAAGCCTTCCCTGTGCCGGTATACCCGGCCCTCGGCAATCACGATCTGGCCATCGGGCGGCTGCCCCGCCAGATGACGGAACAGTTGTTCCTGGAACATTTCGGGACCGAACCGTACTACACGGTGGACCTGGGGGTCTGGAAGTTCATCATCCTAAGCAATTTCCACGGCCCCACTCAGGATCCACAGGACCCGGCATACGACGTGCAGACCGGCAGCCTGGGCGCCGAGCAATTGGCGTGGTTGGAGAACCAGTTGGCCGATGGACGGCCGGCGATCCTGATGATCCATTTCCCCCCGGTGATCATCACGGACCTGGCCGACTTCGCGGCGGCCCACCGCGACACAATCCGGCTGCTTCTGGCCGGTCATTCGCACAACTGGCTAAACCTGTCGGACCATTTCGCCGTTCCGTCGCTGGTCGTCGCATCCAGCCAGTTCGATGCCGATTCCTTCCTGGTCCTGGAACTGGACAACGAACTGCGAACCTGGCGAATCCTAGATTGGAGCCGCTTCCACTGGGGCACAGGCTACTCGCGGCCGTGGGAAAACCCGTAGCGGACCTGCTGCCGCCCAGGCCTGATGCGACTCCACTCAACCCGGGTTATTCACGCCCGCGTCTGCTGCGACCGCCGATCCTGGCGCCG
>CAZHDQ010000446.1:0-3315 GCA_964531595.1 uncultured Anaeromyxobacteraceae bacterium | reverse complement strand
AAGCCGGTATTGATCACTGCTGGGTCTGTCGACAAACTCGCCGCCTACAAACTCTCGACGGGCGAGTACGCCACGGTCCCGCCGCCGCGCGCGTTCGTCGGGGTCGAGGGGGCGGGCCACCTGGCCTTCTCGGACTTGTGCGAAATCGCCAAGGAGGCCGGTGGTATTGTGCAACTGGCGATCGACAGCGGGCTGGATGTACCTGAATTCCTACCCATCCTGGGCCGCGACGGGTGCATGCCCGACCAACTGCCGGCGCCCGAGGTATGGCCGCTGGTGAACCACGTCTCGGTCGCCTTCGCTCGGTATATTCTGGGGATCGATGCCGAACCGGTGGGGCTGGACCCTGCGACGGTCGAAGGCTGCTTCGGCGACGTGTTGGCCGAATACGTATTCCAGGTGGCACCTGACCCGGTCGAACCGTTGCCCTGACCGGTACCTGATGTCGGGGGGGGCGTCTCCGAGGACGCACGCGTGTACTGGGCCTGTTTCCCCGCCCGCAGAGGTCTGGCCCCTTCCCCCACCCTTTGCTACGATTGGCCGTCTGTCGAATCGAGGCAACCATGGAATACGATCGCACACCGGTTCGCGCGCCGCGCACGGCCGGCATGGCGCTGCGGACGCTTGCCCGCGTGGTCGAAAATGGTGCGGGCGGTGCGTTGCTGGCAAAAACCCTGCTGACGGGCGCAGGTATTCCCGCAATGCGTCTGGCTATCGCGGACGAAGCGCCGTGGCCGCTGGCTTCGCCTCGAATCGTGCCTGACCCTGCGGCGATCGGGGGGCCGTCTGTCGACCTAGCGCCACTGGAGCCGCTGGCGGCGTCGAATCGGGCCGCGAATCGTGAATGCGGCCGTGCGACGGCGGCCGATCTGGTCGCGGCCTATGCCGAGGGCCGCTCGGACCCCGAAAAGGTCGCCCGGGCCGTTTTGGACGCCTGCGCCGCATCGGACCGGGCCGATACGCCGCTGCGGGCGATCATCGCCCAGGATGCGCAAGACGTGATGCGCCAAGCCGCCGAAAGTGCGAAGCGCTGGCGTGAAGGCCGCGCGCTGGGCCCGCTGGACGGTGTCCCCATCGCGGTCAAGGACGAATTGGACCAGGTTCCTTACCCGACGACCGTAGGCACCAGCTTCCTGACGCAGCGCGCGACGGTGGATGCCACCGCGGTCACACGGTTGCGGGCCGCCGGCGCCGTCCTGATCGGCAAGGCCAACATGCACGAGATCGGTCTGGACGTCACCGGGGTCAACCCGCATCACGGTACACCCCGTAACCCCCACGATCCACGCCGCGCGACGGGTGGGTCTTCCAGTGGTCCCGCTGCGGCGGTGGCGGCCGGTCTGTGTCCCATAGCCATTGGGGCGGACGGCGGCGGATCGATCCGGATCCCGTCGTCGTTTTGCGGCGTAGTCGGTTTGAAGGGGACATTCGGGCGCGTTAGCGAGGTCGGCGCGGCCCCGCTGTGTTGGTCGCTTGCGCATATTGGGCCCCTGGGCCTGACCGTGCATGATGTTGCGCTGGCGTATGCGACGATCGCCGGACCGGATGCTGGGGACCCTGGGTCGTGGCAGCAACCGCAGCCGACGATCGCCGGCATTGCCGACGGTGACCTGAATGGTTTTCGAGTGGGCGTTTATCGGCCGTGGTTCGAGGACGCGCAACCCGACCTGGTCGCTCGGTGCGACGAGGCGCTTGATGCGTTGCGGTCGGCGGGGGCGCAGATCGTGCCAATCGAAATCCCTGAATTGTCGCTGTTGCGAGCGGTCCACATTGTGACGATCGTGTGCGAAATGGTTGCCGCTCACGACCGGTATTACGCGGCTCACCGGACGGACTATTCGGCGGGTACGCGACTGAACCTGGCCCTTGGCCGGATGCTCAAATCGACTGACTATATCCACGCCCAGCGTCTTCGGACGCGCATTTGCGGTCATTTCGCGCGGGTCCTGGAAACGGTCGACGTGATCGCCACCCCGTCCACTGCCCAGACGGCGCCCGTGATCCCGAAGGATTCGTTGGGCACCGGCGAGTCCAACGTCGAGCGAACGACGCGCATCATGCGATACGCGCAGGCGGCCAATCTGGTCGGGATACCAGCGATTAGCGTGCCTGCCGGGTTCGACGGCGAGGGGATGCCCGTCGGTTTCCAGTTGATGGGGCGCCACTGGGACGAGGCGCTGTTACTCAGGATGGCCTGTGTTGTCCAGGCGGCGATGCCGGTCCGGGTGCCGCAAGTCAGGTTCCGAATCCTAGGGGATGGATGACCAGTCGCTTGGTGCCCTGACGCCGAGGCGCGGTCAGCGCGGTACCTCGCTCATCATGATGCCCATTGCCTTCGCGACCCCCTCGCCGTAAGCCGGATCGGCCTTCCAGCAGTTGCCGACGTGGCGCACCTTGATTTCACGAGGGGCGTCGCCCATGTTGCGAGCAGTGTTTTCGAACAGAACCTGCTGCTGTGCGGGCGTCATCAGCCGGAACAACTTCCCTGGCTGAGTGAAGTAATCGTCGTCGTCCTCGCGGAAGTTCCAGTGGTCTGCTGCACCCTGGATCGCCAGCGGAGGTTCCGCGAACGACGGCTGTTCCTGCCATTCCCCGTAACTGTTTGGTTCGTAGCCCAGCGTGCTTCCGTAATTGCCGTCGACGCGCATCTGTCCGTCGCGATGATACGCGTGGACGGGGCAGCGCGGCCGGTTGACCGGGATCTGGTTGTGGTTGACGCCCAGGCGATAGCGCTGCGCGTCCCCGTACGAAAACAGCCGTCCCTGGAGCATTTTGTCTGGCGAAAATCCGATGCCGGGCACGATACTGCCGGGGTTGAAAGCTGCCTGCTCGACGTCTGCGAAATAATTGTCTGGATTACGGTTCAGTTCCATGACCCCCACCTCGATCAGCGGGAAGTCCTTTTGGTACCAGACTTTGGTCAGGTCGAATGGATTGTAGGGGTGGTTTGCCGCCTGCTCCTCGGTCATGACCTGGATGAACACGGTCCATCGCGGGAAATCCCCAGCCTCGATGGCGTCGTACAGGTCTCGCTGGTGGCTTTCGCGGCACTTGCCGACGATCGTTTCCGCTTCTGCGTCGGTCAGGTTCTTGATGCCCTGCTGTGTGTGCAGGTGGAACTTGACCCAGACCCGCTCGTTGGCCGCGTTGATCAAACTGAAGGTGTGGCTGCCAAATCCATGCATGTGGCGATAGGAAAACGGGATCCCCCGGTCGCTCATGGTGATGGTGACCTGGTGCAGCGCCTCGGGCAACGAGGACCAGAAGTCCCAGTTGTTCTTGGGGCTGCGCAGGTTCGTCCGCGGGTCGCGCTTG
>CAZHDQ010000445.1:0-3316 GCA_964531595.1 uncultured Anaeromyxobacteraceae bacterium | reverse complement strand
GGGGTTCCTGTGGATCGACCGCGCACACTGCGTCCGCTGCGTCGTTTGATTCTGCGGGGACTGCCTCCAGGTCTTCGAGGATCGCTGCGGCCAACTGGATTGCGCTGCCCTCCGGAGGTGGGAGTACGGCGTTTTGGCCGTAAACGACCCGGTCGATCACCTGATCTTCGCAGCGGATCTCGATGATCGCGCCCTGGTTGGCCAGGTTCATCTGGGGCCACGCGTATCCAGCCGCCAGCTCCCCATGTATGCCATTTCCGAAGGTTACATAGTCGCCTGGAGCCAAGCCGGGGTCCAGTTCCTCCAGGACCCGGTGAGTCCGTGGTCGGCTGGGCGTCCCTACAATCAGCGTCAACCCGGTCAGCGCCAAATGCCGACCGGACAGGTTGACGACCTCGAACCACTCGGAGCCGGCGTCGGGTCCAAACGGGTTCGACATGATCTCGGTGATAGCCAGTTCTCCCCAACCGACATCGCAAGGTGGCGTGGTGTCGCCGCTCCCATAACTGTCCCCGCATCCGATCCCTAGGGCGATCGCGACGGAAACGACGGCCAAGTGCATCCACGGAGGGGACGAACAACAGTTCTTTTTCATGACGAGCCCCCCATTCAGAAACGGGCCTTCAGCGCGACGCGCACTCCGAAAAGGTTGCGTGGTGGGTGAGCGTCGCAGGCGGTCCCGTAACGCCAGCGCGCGCGGTCGTCGAACCAGCGGGTCCAATCGCCCTGGAGGCGTATGGCGACCTCGCGTCCGGCAGGGAGGGCGATACGCTGAGTAAGTTGCAGGCGGACGCTAAGCGCCGTTTCGCCGCGACATCTGGCGGGCAGACTGGCCGGCCGAGGCGTGTTCCGGTTCTCGGACGCGCAGATCTGCGTTGCCGAGCGAACCGGGTCTGCTACGGCAGATTCTTCCGTGAATCGGACGCGCAAGCTGGCGGCCGGACCTGGATCCAGATCGGTCCGGGCATCCAGCCACGCCGCCCAGGAGCGATCGAAGCGATCTTGTAAGGCGTAAACGTCCGTAAAGGTCTGGCGGAACGTTGCGGCGAATCGGGTTCGGGGTACGCGTGTGGTGGACGCGCTGACGGACCAGCGGACCCGGGCGCCACCGGACCAGTCGCCGGAAACGTTTTGGTAAGCTGCATAAGATAGCCGTCTGCCGGATTTCGCCAAATCCTCGTCCCGGTATTCGACAGCCAGGGCCAGTGTCTCCAGGGCAAGTGGGCGAATTCGTGCCTCGAATCGGTATGCCAGGTCCGTGGATGGTCGAAGCACCGCAGCCGGCGCACCCTGGGATGTAGTTAGCGGATTACAGGCCCCAGACTCGTCGCTCGGATCGCAGCCTATGCTGGCGAAACGATGGTGCCACAGGTCGATAACAGTCCGGATCGACAGCGACGAAAGTGCCTGCCAATCCAGATCCAGCCGTCCGCCGACCTCGTTGCGTCCCCGGTTTCCCTGGAACATGTCCGCGTCCGATTCGGCCCGTGCGTAGGGGTTGTCGAAACCGGTCGCGTAGTATCGGAAGGATAGGCGAATCTGGACGCCGGCCGCAGGGCGGATCCAGGCCGCGGCAAAGGCGGCGGGAGCCCCCCGGTCGGTCACGGTGACCTCGGCGACGGCATCGAACGGTCCGCGGCCCCAGGCACCGTGAAGGCCCGCGGCTCCAAACACGGATCTGTCCCACGGGAAACGGGACGAAATCGCGGGCCGCAAGCCAGGCGCCCGCAGTCCAAATCTTCGCCAGCCGACATAACCGGTCGCACCGACGACTCGGCGGGCGTCGAAGCGATAGGCGATATGGGCACCTCCCAGTGCCTCGTGCATCGCCCAGGGAAGCGTCGGATAGTCGCACGATAGGCTTTGTCCAGTGATGTCGACCGCCGCCGGGACTCTGCGGGTTTCGGGGCAGTCCGGCTGGCCGGCGGGGCATCGGTCGTAGTAGATGTCGGCGATCGGCACGTCCAGCAACCTATAGGATGCAAACACCGTCGCGTCCACGTGACCACGACGCCCGGGTCCGCCCCGATAGCGCACGGCCCCGCCCCAGAACCCGTCTGGCGTCGAAACGGACCCTGTTTCGGTCGATTCGGCGACATCGAGCGCCGGGTACCAGCCGTCGGGGCGGCTGCGTCTACTGTTGTCCAGGGTCAAGCGCTGTCCGAATCCGACACGGTAGGTGCCCAGGATACCTGTCCATCGCGTTCCTTCGACCGACGCGTATAGCCCCGCCGGATCGAAACGGATGGACTTGCGTGGCAGTGCGATAGATTGGCCCGGCGCCGCCGACCTGGCTGCGCCGTTGCGGGGCCGGACCGCCAGCATTACCCCCACCTTCCAGCGCCCGGCATGCTCGACTTCCGATTGCAGCCAGGTTCCAGGCGCTCGGGCGTTCGTGCGCCAAATCGTTCCGGCTGCTACCCGAGCCCGAGTTCCGTGTCCGACGTGGTCCCGGTCAAACACGACGAACGGGGCGACCCGATCGGCCGCGGGTGCCCCGATGCCTGGAATCCGGGCCAAGTCGTCCGGCCCCCTCAAGGCGCCTATATCCCGTTGGGCGAGGATCGCGTCCACTTGTTCCCAGGTCAGTCCAGGCAGCGCGTACAATTCGTCGCGCCCGGCCGCCGCCAGGTCGACTGGTTGCTGCAGCAGGGTGAGCAGCGCATCACGAGTGTCCCCATCCAGGTCACCGTCCTGCCACGCCTGTTCGATGTCGGCCTCCGATGCTACCTGCAGACCGGCGGGCCAAGGAGTTTCATCCCCGCGTGCCGCCCCAGGCAGTAGACAGGCCGTGGCGCAGGCGATCCTCAGAGCCAAGGTTGTCGCACCCGCTCGGGAACGACGCATCCGTCCCTCCTCTGGACGGTGTCATATCGAAATCCGAAAGCGGGCGTTTCAATGCCCCAAAATCTCGCCCTTCTGTTGACACGAGAGCCTCGGAGTTCTTCAATACTTCGAAATCGACCCGGGGCATGGCGGGTGGCGGACCTGATGTCTTTTGCAACGAGGACGATCATGCAAGATCGGATTCGGTTCGGTTCCCTGGTTGTAGCACTGGTCCTGGGGGTGACGGGATGCCAGGCCCCCGAGTCGTCCGATCGTGTCACGATGGCAAAGGCGCGGATGCCCATCATCGGCGGGACGGCCGAGTCCGGTTGGCCGGCCGTCGGCGCACTGACCGTCACCTACGGAAGCGAGGTCCATCCTTACTGCACCGGCACGCTGATCGCGCCGCAATGGGTGCTGACGGCGGCCCACTGCGTCAAGAGCACTGTCGACTTTCCGCTGGACGGCTACACGGTTAAGTTTCACTTCG
>CAZHDQ010000444.1:0-3318 GCA_964531595.1 uncultured Anaeromyxobacteraceae bacterium | reverse complement strand
AAGTGGACCGGTTGGTGTACGAAGGCGCCGACGGTAAACCACATTTACTGTCGTTCGACTTTTCGCCCTACTTGGCGCACCTCGGGGCTGCGACCCGCCAGGGTGTGTTCGTGTTCCAAGTCGATGACGTTAGCTTTGAACTGGCGTCGCCCCAAGGCGAAGACGAGGACTCGGACGAGTCGTCGGGCTGGTGGGATTCGGATCGGGCGGACACCCTGGAGCGTCTGATCCTGGTCACCGACCTGGGCCTGCTGGTCAAGACGAACGCCGACGGCAGCCAGGACGTCTTTGTCCAGTCCATCGACCGGGGAGGGCCGGTGTCCGGGGCGACGATCCAGGTGCTAGGCCGTAACGGGTTGCCGCTGGCCCGGGCCATCACAGGGTCGGACGGGCACGCGAGTTTCGAGGACCTGTCGACGTTCACACTGGAACAGGCACCGACGGTCTGGTGGGTCACGCTGGGCAGCGATCAGGCCTTCCTCCAGTTCTCGGGGGATAGCGGGCGGGGCATCAACCTAGGGGACGTGGATGTCCACGGGGTTTTCGCGCCATCGCCAGACGCCCTGTTGGCCCACCTGTTCACCGACCGGGGTCTGTACCGTCCGGGCGAGGATGTCCACGTCGCATACGTCGTCAAGGCGGCATCCTGGGTACCGCTGGCCGGCGTGCCGATCGAGATCGTGGTCGGGGATGCTCGGGGCGTGGAACTGCTGCGCCGGCGCGTGGCCCTGCCGAAAGGCGGCTTCGGCGATGTGTCGTTAACCCTGGACCCCCAGGCGCCGACCGGAGGCTACCAGGCGACCGCCCACTTGGTCCGCGAGCGGGGGCGAAAGAAGGTTGAAACCCTTGAGTACCTCGGGGCCGTGGGGTTTGCCGTCGAGGAGTTTGTGCCCGACCGCCTGCGCGTCCGCGCCGACATGTCGTTATCCGCTCGGGCTGGTTGGGTGCATCCGGATGGGCTTCAGGGCGTGGTCGCCATGCACAACCTGCACGGCACGGCGGCGGCGGACCACAGGGTCACAGCCTCGCTGGTCCTGCGGGCCACAACGCCGCGCTTCCCCCAGCACCCGGGCTTCGTGTTCGGTGTCCCAACGGACCGGGCCTCGGCGCAGGAAATCGACCTGGGCGAGCAGGTGTCCGACTCCGAAGGGCGGGCGTCGTTCGCACTGCCAGTCGATGGGATAGGGGATGGGGTCTACGACTTGGCGTTCTCGGCCCGCGGGTTCGAGGCGTCGGGGGGACGGGGTGTTTCGGCCGACGCCAGCGCCCGCGTGTCGATGCGCCGGTTACTCGTTGGCGTCCGGACCCCGAGCGGCTTGGACTTCTTGGCGCGCAACGCCCGGACTGCGGTGGACCTGATAGCGGTCGATCCGGACTTGGCGCTTGTCGAAGCACCCGGGCTGTCGGTGTCGTGGATTGCGCGCAAGCGGGTGTCGGTGTTGGCTTCCACCTACAGCGGACATTACCGCTACGAAACGGTCGTTCGCGAGGTCGCCCAGGGAACCGACAGTCTGAACATCGGGCCTAAGGGCACGTCGTTGCCGTTGCGGACCCGCGAGGTAGGGGACTTTCTGGCGGTGGTGCGCGACGGAGCGGGGATCGAGGTCACCCGGATCGCTTACGCCGTCCGGGGTGTAGCGGGATTCCAAGGAGACGACGATGGGGAAGGCAACGTCATTTTACAGGCTCGCCTTGACCGTCGCGAGGTCGCGCCCGGCGATACCATCGAGGTGCGACTGGAGACGCCGTTCGCCGGGGCTGGACTGGCCACGATCGAGCGGGAGCATGTACACGCCTGGACCTGGTTCAGCGCCGGGAAGGGTACTTCGGTACAGCGCATCCGAGTGCCTCGGGACTTCGAGGGCAACGGCTACGTGGTTGTGACCTACCTGCGGGCGCCCGATTCGTCCGACGTGTTCGTCAACCCCCTTGGGGTGGTGGCGCTGCCCTTCACGGTCTCGCGAGACCGGCGTACCGTCCACGTCGACCTGGAAGTACCCCCCCAGGCCCGTCCCGGGACATCTCTGCGTGTCGTTCACAAGTCCGACAAGCCGGCGCGGGTGGTTGTATACGCGGTGGACGAGGGGATCCTCCAGGTGGCGCGCTACCGGATGCCTGATCTGTTGTCGACATTCCTTCCCCGTCAGGAACTGGGGGTTGCAACCCGCCAGAACCTGGACCTGGTGATGCCCGAGTATTCTCGCCTGAAGGCGGCATTACGCGTGGGCGGCGACGAGGACGGCTTAGACGCCGACCGTCACCTAAACCCGTTCCGTCGGAAAAGTTATAAACCGATGGCGTTCTGGTCGGGGATCGTCGAGTCCGGCCCGGTCGGCCGGGCGATCGAGATTCCTCTGCCCGTCACGTTCAACGGGACCGTCCGGGTTATGGCCGTGGCCGTCGCTGACAACGCGGTCGGGGTGGCGTCCTCGCGGTGTGTGGTGCGTTCGCCGGTCGTCGTCCTGCCCGACGTGCCGTTGTTTGTCGCGCCGGGGGATCGGTTCCAGGCGGCGGTGACTGTGGAGTACCTTCCGGAGCCGCTGACCGGGGAGGCCGATGTCCAGGTTCGGCTGCAATGCGACGAACTTGCGGGGGCCGGCGTAGTCCAGGAAGCGTCCGCCCGAATGGCTGCAGGCCGCTGGGCGAATTTTCCCTTCGAGGTCCAGGTCGGGACCGAGCCGGGGCTGGCACGGTTGGAGTTCACGGTCCGAGCAGGCGACGTCACCGTAGTCCACCCGGTCGAGATCAGCGTTCGCCCGATCGTGCCGCACCGCGTGACGTCGATAGGTGGGCGTGCACGCGGCGAGGTCGCCCGGGTGTCGGTCGAACGCCGATTGGTCGAGTACGCGCGCTCCCAGTCAGTATCGGTATCGGTCCTACCTCTTTCGCTGGCCCGCGGCCTAGCGACCTATCTGGACGAGTATCCCTACCTGTGCACCGAGCAGTTGGTCAGCCGGGCGCTCGCGGCCCTGGCGCTGCGGGAGCATCCCGAGTTGGGCCCGGGCGCAGAGCGGATCCGGGAGGCGACGGGACGGGCATTACGGGCGCTGCGGGAGCGCCAAAACGACGAGGGTGCGTTCGGGGTCTGGGCAGCCAACGCAACCGTTTCCTATTTCCAAAACGTGTACGCGCTGCAGTTCCTGACCGAGGCCAAAGCGCAGGGCCTGGAGGTTCAGTCGATACTGGACGCGGGCCTCGCGTGGCTGCGGACTGCGGAACCGGAAGCCGGCACGGGGCTGGCCGGGCTGCGGTCGCGGGCGAATGCGGCCGCACACGCGACCCGTGCAGCCGTCGACGTCATCTGTGACGCGATCGAGG
>CAZHDQ010000443.1:0-3320 GCA_964531595.1 uncultured Anaeromyxobacteraceae bacterium | reverse complement strand
GCGGGTTTTCGTCCTGGATGCGTGCGTTCGATTCGCCTTCGCACCCCCAGTGGGTCGGTATCCTGTCGCGAGCGGCGTACCCGGCGTCGATCGACTCGACCGACGGCGGTCGGGCGGTCCGCATCGACTACGACCTGAACCACCCAGGCGAGCCAAACGGCGCGACGGTCTACATCCACGTGCCCGACAATCCGCACTGGGGCGAATTGTGGGCAAAGAACAAGCGGTCCAAAGACGACATCGGCCACATGATGCAGACCCTGGCGTTGCTGGCGGCCTGTACGCCGGACGCGGGCGCGGACATGGGTGCCGACCACCCGGAGATCGCCGGGCTGGGCCAGGACATCGACGAGGTTCACGCCCTGTACCGCGCGTGGTCCAAACGGGCCGACAATGACGGGTTCCGGTTCGAGTCCGTCGCCGAGGACGGTTCCGTCTACTTCCCCGACGAGGATCTGGCCTACCTGTGGCGAGAGGTCTGGGACATCGAATGCGAAGGGGCGTTGGCGCTGCGCCTGTACCACGCCGGCGAGGCCGGGGACATCGACTGCGGCGACGGCATCTCGGAAATCGAGGCGACGACCGAGCTGAAGAACGATTTCTACCAGATCCAGCGTTCGTTCCACGAGGCCGCCGTGGCTATGGCCCTGTGGGTCGGTTGGGATGGCGCGCCAGTGCGACGGTTGCTGGATGGACTGGCGTGGCGACTGGATCACGTGCTGGCCCTGCCAAGCGACAAAAATCCCCCTACCCAGGATCGGGCAGAACTGCTGATCCAGTCGGCCAACGTTGGCTTGCCGCTGACCTGGCGTGAGGTGCGCTATCTGCACGATCGCATCCGCGAGGCCCATCAGGCGATGGTTGCGAACATGGACGAAACCGCCCTGGCCGCGCGCTACGACGTGTTTTCGCCGGATGTGCCCGACGGAACCTGGGGCCTGGAACCGGGATCTGCCGGCCTCCACTGGCGACACCTGGGTAGCCTGCTGGGTGACTGTGCGTCGCCGTTCAAAAACCAGACCTCCAAACCGGTTCTGGATTGTGAAAGGGTCCGCGCCGCCCTGCCGTAATCCCCCAGATTCTGGCACCCGCTGCGAACGCCCTGCCTGCCCCGTTCGGTGCTACACTCTGCTCAACATTGCTGGAGCACTCCGATGAACGCGCCAAGCCCGAAACTGGATACGCTGTCCTGGGGTCTTCAAAATCTGCTTGATCGCAAGCCCGAAGACGCCGAACGCGTCGATGACTTCCTGGTCGTGGTCGAGGACCTGCTGCAGGGCGCGCTGGCCGCCCGCCTGGCCGACGTGTGCGCGGCAATGGGCGTTCCAGACAGTGACGAATTCGAGGTCTTGACCGATTTCGAATTGCCGACGGCGGGAACGGAGGGCGATTGGGCCGAGGCCGCGGCGCTGGTCGACCTGGGTGGCCGGGGCGAACTGGTCGTGTCGCTGGAACTGTACCGGGTGCTCGAAGACGACACCCCGGCCGGTCAGGCGGCGTTCCTGGCTGTCCGGTTGTTGCCGACCGAGGAATGGCCCGAGGACGAACTGGCCGATTTCGCGGCCCTGCTCAGCGAGGACGCCGAAGTCGAGTACACCGAGGACTCCGAGGTCGACGCCCCTGACGGCGAGGCCACCGAGGCCGATGAAGCCGATGAACCCGAAGGCGGCGACGCGCTCCTGGACGAGGAACAAGACGACGAGGGCGAGGACCTGGCTATCGTCGCCGAACTGGACCTTGAGGATGCTTCCCGGCTGGCCGAGATCGCAATCGAAATTCTGGACGAGTGGATCGACGCCTGGAAGGCCGTGCGCGGCGACTGATCCCGGAACGCACCCGCCCGTTCGCCACTCCCCGTCAGATGCCCCGCTGTGACAGTAATTCTGGTTGCGTGCCCGCCTTGTCCGACTATGATCGTCGGGTTCCCGAAGCGATAAAGGCCTGCCGATGGCTGTGACCGTCTACGACCTTTCCGACGAGTAAGTTGTGCGCCGGCTGGATGAACTGGCCGGGCGGTTGCGGCGGGCGCGCAGCGACGCAGCCCCGATAGGATTTGACGATGGAAGCACTCGACCCCACCACGCAGCGGATCATCGCCTGGGCCAAGCGTATCGCCCGCGCCTGTGGCCGCAACCAGTTGACTCTGGACGATGTCCTGTGCGGGCTGTACGCGAACCGCGAAGGGGCGCCGGTGGCATCGTGGATCCCGCAACTGGGCGCCAACCCCCATAGCGAGCTGAGGTGGCCCAAGGAGGTCGAGGCGCGGGTCTCCCAGGCCGGCAATATTCCGGAGGTTAGCGAGAAGCTGACTATGGACAAGCCCCTGAGCGAGGCGGTGGAGCGGACGCACAAGATCCGGAAGGACCTGGCGCCCGAGGCCCTGCTGGTCCAGGTTTTGCGCCAGCCGTCGCTTCTTGTCGGGGAGTTTTTGGAACTGAACCGCTTGCGGGAGGGCGGCTCGCGGTTGCTGTCGCACATGGCGGAGCTTCAGCGGCATGCGGACCGAATTACGGACCGGCTAAACGAGGTGGTGCTGGGGCAGCAGGCGGCGATCCAGATGCTGGCCGATGCCTACTACCTGGCGCGGCTGGGTGCGGCGCCCGATGGTCCGCGTGGCGTGTTCACCTTCCTGGGACCGCCCGGCGTTGGCAAGACGATGCTGGCCGAGGCCTTCGGCGAGGTTCTGGGGTCGCTGGAGGACCGCCCATACGCGTGGCGTCGGTTCGACATGAGTACCTACTCGGGGCATCAAAACCACGAGCAACTGTTCGGGGCCGCGAAGGTCTACAAAGAGAGCCAGCCGGGCATCCTGACGGGATTCGTGCAGCAGCACCCGCGCTGCGTGCTGCTGTTCGACGAGATCGAGAAGGCGCACGACCTGACGATTGCCTCGCTGCTGGCGATCCTGGACAAGGGCGAGGCTTCCGACAACAACCTGGACCGTGTCGTGTCGTTTCGCGACGCCTGGATCGTGTTCACGACCAACCTGGGGCGAGAATTCTTCGACAACGGCAACACGTCAGGTTTCCTGGGCCAAGTAGCGATGTCGCCCGCGGCGGTGTTCGACCTTCTGGCCTCGGCCCGGCGGTTCGCCGATATTGGTGCCACGGGTGAAAAAACGCGCCCCGCGTTGCCACCGGAGTTTGTTTCCCGGCTGGCGAAGGGCGGTGCGGTCATCTTCAACCGCCTGGACACGGGTCACTATCTGGAACTGCTGGACCGGTCCATCCTTCGTCGGATCGAGCAGGCCGGCAAGGCCGCGAAACTGGCGGTGCGCCTGGCATGGGCGCGAAACAGGAGGTGTAAGTCCTCTGGGGGCC
>CAZHDQ010000442.1:0-3324 GCA_964531595.1 uncultured Anaeromyxobacteraceae bacterium | reverse complement strand
GATTCTTCTTCGCGATCCGTATCGCGGGACCTGCGCCGAGCAGGGGGCGTGCATCGTAATCGGCGGGGCCGGGACCCGGCATTAGGCCAGGACGAGCCTTTGCGCGCCGAATTGCTCAGTTTGCAACAACTCACTCCCTTTGCCAAAGATTTGGCGCAACAGCACGAGGTGGCGACCCGCCGAGGTACAGACAAGCTCTTGCCTCAACTGGCCGAAAATCAGCGGATCTTGTACCAGTCCTACGACATTGTCTCCGCGGCGCTGGCGCAAGGCCGCCAACTCGAACCCGCGGCGGAATGGCTACTCGACAATTTCTTTTTGATCGAACAACAGATACACGATGCGTACCTTCACTTGCCTCGTGCCTACAGCCGCAGTTTGCCGCGGCTAACGGCTGGTCCGATGGCCGATTTTCCCCGTGTCTACCACATGGCAGTCGAACTGATCGCCCACCTGGATGGCAGACTGGAAGCCGAAACCGTCACACAGTTCGTGGCCGCATACCAAGAGATATCCCCACTAAAACTAAGCGAACTCTGGGCCTTTCCAATCGCCTTGCGCCTGGGGCTGATCGATAACCTGCGCCGGGTAGCCGCACGCATCGCCCAGCGTCGGCGCGAACGCGACGCCGGTATCGCCTGGGCCGAGCGGATGAACGCTACCGCCGCCAAACAGCCTAAGCTACTGATCCGACTGCTGGCCGAATTCGCTGACACCGATATCAAACTCACAGCCCCATTCCTTGAAGAGTTCAGCAGCAGGCTTCGCGGCCAAGGTATGACTCTCGCTTTTGTACTGAACTGGGTTGAACAGGCGCTCGCCGACGAAGGCACCAGCGAGCCCCAACGACTACAGACAGATATCCACGCACAAGCCGCCGAACAGGTTTCCATTGCCAACAGTATCGCAAGTATGCGTTTCATAGGCACGTTGGATTGGAAAGAATTCGTCGAAACGCTGAGCATCGTTGAACAGACGTTGCGTGGAGACCCGGCCAATTACTATGCGGATCAGGATTTTGCCACCCGCGATCGCTACCGCCATGTTGTGGAAAGTCTGGCCGAACGCAGTGGCCAAAATGAAGCGGTGGTCGCAAGCAAGGCCATCGACATGGCGCAAGCACACGGCGTGCGCACTGATCGTGAGTCCCACGTCGGATACTACCTGATTGGTGCCGGCGCACGGCGGCTTACTCGCGAACTGAAGTGCCGAGGTCGCGTCCACGATTGGGCGCTGCACCTGTGTTCACGTTATGCGCTGGCCCTTTATCTGGGGCTGATTTTAATTATCACTGCCGCGGCCACTGCTGCGGCTATGCCCTGGGTTATTAGTCTGGGAGTCGCCTCGCCACGTTTTTGGTTGTTTGTCGTAACTGCCGCGATAGGCGCTTCGGCGCTGGGGGTGTCGCTGGTCAATTTCTTGACGACCCTGGTTGTCCCGCCCCGGCCGATCCCGCGCCTTAATTTTTCGCGGGGTATACCCTCTGACCACCGCTCCATCGTGGTTATCCCCTGTTTATTAAGCAATTCCGCTACGGTCGAAAGACTGCTCAAGGCGCTTGAAATCCGCTATCTCGGCAACCGTGATCCGAATGTAAGTTTTGCCTTGCTCAGCGATTTTGTCGATGCCGATACCGAAGCGATGCCTGCTGACAGCGCACTGATCACCTTGGCCCGAAATGGGATTGCAGCCCTGAACGAACGCTACCAAGTCGAGGACCAACAAAACCCTTTTTTCATGTTTCACCGCCCGCGGGTTTGGAACTCCATCGAAAGGAAGTGGATGGGTTGGGAACGAAAGCGCGGCAAACTGGAACAGTTCAATGCGTTTCTGCGAGACGAGGCACGAGATGCCTTTTCGATCATCGACGGATACACCCCGATTCTGCGCACGGTCAAATACGTAATCACCCTGGACGCTGATACGGAATTGCCACGCGGCGCGGCGCACCGAATGGTCGGGGCCATGGCGCACCCGTTGAACCAACCAAGGATCGACCCCAAAAGCCGCCGCGTCGTTGAAGGCTATGGCATTTTGCAGCCCCGCCCATCGATTCGCCTGACCGACAGTGAAAGTCGTTTTACTAGCCTTTTTTCAGGCGCGACCGGTTTGGACCCCTACACCCGTGAAATATCAGACGTTTACCAGGATCTATTCGGTGAAGGCTCCTTCGTCGGTAAAGGAATCTACGATGTCGACGCCTTCCGCGAGGTGCTGCATGGACGCTTCCCGGAAAACCAGATACTCAGCCACGATCTGATAGAGAGTGGCTATGCGCGTTCGGGGCTATTGGGTTCGGTCGAAGTGTATGAGGACTTCCCCAGTACCTATTTGGGTGAAATCAGCCGCCAGCACCGTTGGACTCGCGGGGATTGGCAAATTCTGCGCTGGTTGTTCCCGAGGCCGCCGACTGGCACAGGCAAACGCGCCCTCAACCCCCTTTCGGCCCTCAGTCGGTGGAAGATTTTCGACAACATCCGCCGCAGCCTTGTTGCACCTGCCCTGTTGTTGTGGTTGCTCGCAGGATGGGCCTTGGCACCCAACTTGTCGTGGCTGTTCACTGGTTACGTGCTGGCCATCCTTTTCGGCAGCGGCATCCTGCGGGCCCTCACCAATATCGTGCGCAAACCGGATACGCGTGATTGGCAACTCCATTTACGCACGGTCGGCAGCGCTTTCGGTCTGTATTTTGCTGAACCGTTGCTGGCGTTGGCCTGCCTCCCCTATGAGGCCTGCATTACCCTGGACGCCGTCAGCCGCGCAACTGGGCGCTTTGGCCTGACCCGACGCGGGCTCTTGATCTGGCGACTGACACAAGACGGGCGCCGTGATCGGCGTCGGACACTTGCCGGATTCTTTGCCGAGATGTGGCCGACAAGCTGCTTGGTGACGGCTGGTGTGGCTTTATACGTTTTGGCCCCGGGCGACCCCCTGGCGCGCCTGCCCCTGCTGGGTGTTTGGCTGTGCGCCCCGCTGATCGCCTGGTGGATCAGCCGCCCACTGCCTGACGCTGCTCCCGAACTGCCACCGGCACAAAAACAATGGCTGCGGGCACTCGCACGCCGTACGTGGCGTTTTTTCGAAATTTTTGTCAGCGAAGAAAACCAGTGGCTTCCCCCAGACAACCATCAGGAATCGCCCACACCCGAAACCGCGATGCGCACATCACCAACGAATATGGGGCTGGCGTTGGCGGCTAATTTTTCGGCATGGGACTTTGGCTATCTGTCGACCGAACGCCTGCTGGACCGTACGCAGCATATGCTGGGCGCGATGAAGCGCCTGGAGCGCTACCGCGGACACTTTTACAACTGGTACGACATC
>CAZHDQ010000441.1:0-3340 GCA_964531595.1 uncultured Anaeromyxobacteraceae bacterium | reverse complement strand
TCCGCGCCAAACCCGCCTCCGGCGGGACGCGGTTGCCGTTCAGGCGCAAGCCGTTCGACGGGCAAAGGGCAATTCCCGAAGACATCCGATTGCATCCGCTCCCCCCATTTCTCTATCATCCTCCCGTCCACCAGTTTGGAGGTGCACGATGCGCTTTGGGCTCGCCCTGATAGTGATCCTCGCTGGTTGTGCCGCTACCGAATGTGAATGCCTCGTCGATGCGCACGATGCCGGCGACAACACAACCAGTGATGCCTGTCCTCCACAAGAAGGGACCTCCGACGACGACCGCCCCAATGATGCTGACGCGGAACTGCCACCTCCCGATACCGACGTCGGAAGCGAGTTTGCAGCATGCAGGGATCTGCCGAGACCTTCACTTGGGGCCTGTCTAATCACTGTCGAATCCGCCTCGCCACCCCTTTCCGATTCGTTTGAACAAGTCGTCGTCGGTACTGTTGATGAGGTCATTGACGGCACGCGACTGGGCGGTTGCATGCAGACGCAACGATTCGTCGTTGGAACAGCGTCCAGTGACAATCCGACGGACTACACCATCCTGCTGACCGACGACTACGGAGTTCAATGGGCACTGGAGGTCGCACTGCCGAAGACGTTGCCACCGGCAATCAACACCCGTGTTCGTGTCGAGGTTGCACTCCAGGAGTATCCGTTCGCTCCCAGTTACGGCTTCCTCGACCTTTCCACCGAGGACGGGACGCGCATGTGGTGGATCGGTGAGGCTGGAACAGTGTCCACGCTGCAACCGCCCGCTGCCATGCGATTTCGACAGGGTACAACGGCATGTACAGACTCGTTCGAACACTGCGGCTCGTGGGCCGGCTACGATGTCATGGTCGAACGCGTCTCGGAAACCAGTAAGGTTGTTCCATACGGAGAAACCGTTCTGGTCGGCAGCGAATCCGTCATCAATGGCGGCGTTGAGTTCCAGACGACTACTGTCACCACGTGCCCGGACTGGTATCACGGAATCTCAATCATCGCCGTTCTCTGGCCCGATTCCCTTGTGGACCGTTGCGAGTCCTGTGGTGTAGGCTCCACGTGCCTTTTCGGCACGTGCCTGGTTTCGTGCAGTCCCCAAGATCCGCTGGGTACGTGCAGGAACGTCCTGGCTTGTGTCAATGCCTGCGCAGCGGATTCCGGCTTCGCGGGCTGCCGCAGTATTTGCCTCAACAACCTGTCTTCGGACGGCTTGGCCGATTTCCAGGAACTTGCGCAGTGTGCGGTAACGGCGTGCCAGGCGACCGACGAGGCGCCCTGGGACATGAATTGCCTAGAGGTGGAATGCACCGACGAGATGGCCGGTTGCTTTTGGGGCTGCACGTTCAACGACTGCGATAGCCTGTGGTCCTGCGTGAAAGGTTGCGTCTCGGCCACGGATTCCCCAGGTCTCGCCGAATGCCGACAGACCTGCGCGCAGGAGGCGGTCACCCACGCACAGGTCGCGCTGCTGCGCGTCTTCGAATGCGGGTTGCCAGTCTGCCACGACGAATGCGACCTTCCCGGCGATTCCGCCTGCATCACTTGTCTCGAGGAGACCGCGGGATCGTCATGTGCCGACGAATGGACCGACTGCCAGGGCTGAAGGGCCGTCGAACAAACGAATTCACCCGACAATCGCTTCCGTCACGCCCGTTGCTGGCTTCGCCTCCGCGGCCCGCGGCGGTTCCAACCTGATTGCAGATGTCAGGCCGCGGGCAACGGGCGCGCCGGACCGGCCTGCGGCCGGACGCGATTGCAGGTGATTCGCAAACCGTTCGGCAGGCCGCAGGGATGCCCCCTTGCCCCTACCCAGCAACGTAACCGGATACTCCACGTTCAAGGACCCTCGTGCGGCCCGGACGCACACACGCCTCTGGACTAGGGTGAAAACGGCCGACTAAAGGCCCAGTACGTAAGCAAGACCCATGGGCCCCATCGCTGTGTTGCAGACCTCGCAGTCGTTCGACGGTTCAAATTCGTAGGAATATGACTCATTCCAGCCATTGGAGAACACGAGCTTCTTGAATCCAAGTCGCGTGCATTCAGCGATGAACCCTCCGTCTTCGGTGAACTGGTATACCACTGCCCGATCAATCAGTGGCCACGAGATCCGAATGTACTCCTTGTATTGGCCTTGGAGACGAATCCGGACATCGTATCCGCCTTTCAACCAAGTCGTGTCCAGTCGGTCCGCAAAGGTGATCCGTTGAGTCATTTTGGATTCACGCAGCGACGCCACGAGGCGCGCAGCAACCTTCTTCCTGCAACGCTCTAGCATCGCAACGACCTTCTTCGCCTGACTGTACTGCCGGTCAGTCCGTTTAACCTGACGCACACGCTCCCAGATCTCCTTGATAGCATTCGGGGTGTTACAGTCCCGACAGGCGCGATCAACTCGACGGCCCATCGCAATTCCTTCATCGACCGATGCAATCCGTTGACTCTCAAGTTTGACGGCGTCAATCCGCGATCGTGCCGGTGCGATCGCCGCATGGGTCGGTGCAACCTCGGCTAGCGCCAGCAATTGGTTGCTCGCTTCGTCCCACGAACCTGCACTCATGGCACGATCGAGTTTCGTCGCGAGCTCTTCGACCTCTTCCGCGCTGACGATTCTAGGTGCCTCCTTCAGCCTTACGGATTGGGACTCACCGCCGGAGGAGGTGAGTCCTGAAGACACCGAACCCGGACCAGAGGACTGCCTCTCGCCGACGACGGCCTTCTGTTTTCTCTGATTTGCGCACCCTCCAGGCCGATTCGCATAACCTCCTGGGTACGAGGCATGGTATTGCGCGAAGGCTGCCAACCCCAGAGCGGACACAAGCGCGATGCCGAGGACGAATCGGCAGCCATTAGTTGGGTCCCTATTGGGCTTCGTTTCCAAACTGGCAATCGCAGGGTCGGATTCGATCGGGTCGAACGATTCTGTTTCCTGGAAGGACTTTTCCATGAATGAAACTGTAGCACGACGAAGAGACACCACTCAAACTGGGACCGCCCAGATTATTGAACACGAGGTTGTAGGCTCCCGGCCTTTCCGTCTAGCCAGGCCCTACAGCCCTTGTCCCACTGACCATCCAAGCAATTCAAGGCACCCACACGGGACCGCTTGCACAGGGTGCCCATAACACCATACCAGTAACGCCTGTCGTGCTGAACCGGTTGGCACCGGAAGTCCCTGCTGGAAACTTAGGGCTGCCGAACAAGCGCGTTCACTCGGACGGACGCTCGGGACACGCCGGTTGCATTGAGCCCGCGGCTCGGACGGACAGAATCACGATCGAATGGCGGCCTCTGGCCGCGGGCCGCAACCGACGCGCCCCGACCCGGCCTGGCCGGC
>CAZHDQ010000440.1:0-3344 GCA_964531595.1 uncultured Anaeromyxobacteraceae bacterium | reverse complement strand
ATCATCCAGGATAGGCAACACGACGCCCTCCAGGAACCGCTCCGGTGACATCATCGCGGCCGCCGCTCCCAGGATATCCAGCGCTCGACGCATCTCGAACCGCGAGACAGCCCCCATATATCGCTGGGCGACACCCTCCGACGCGGCGCCATACTTTGTAGTAGCACCGCCAACCGGCACGACTTCCCCGCCGCGACCCAAAACACTGGACTGTTCCAGTAGCGCCCTCAGGTCCGCGTCCGACACGCGGGCCACATCACCAATGGAATGCCCTCGCAGTGCCGCTTCGTGAAGCAGCAGTAGTCTGCGGACGTCATCGGCCGAGTAACGGCGGGCCTGGCCAGCCGTACGAACGGGCCGGACCGCACCGTACCGACGCTCCCAGACGCGAATGACATCAGCAGTCAGTCCCGTGAACCGCGTGACCGCGCGAATCGGATACAGACCATCGGGAATCGTAGTGATGGCTTCTTTCATCCCGACGCCCCTATTTGTTTTTGCGGATTTCTGTCCAACAACAGTCCACCTGTAAGGAGGCCCTGGCCGTCTGTTACGGGCGGCCAGGGCCAAGAAGGGGTAGAAAAAGGGGGCTAGAAAGGAAATATATGCCACTAAAGCGTTTTACGCCGCCTCGATCATTACTCCATCGCATCCAGGCGAACCGTGATCCCGTCGAGGAACTGGACGTTCAGGAATAGTGAGTCCTCGCCGTCCTGCACCGCGAAAAGGTTAAGAATCCCGCCATCGGACATCACAGGTGTCTGAAAGACCACATCTGGAGTCATGTCCTCGTCAACGTCCAAGCCCAACTTGTACGCGCCGGCTGGCAGTTCCAGGTAGTTACTCGCATCACCAAAATCCACGTTGTCGAAGATCTTGGCGGGGTCTCCTTCCCCGGGGATGTTCCAGATATCCACAGCGCCGAAGTCCGGTGCTGTATGGATCACGCGCACGCGGAACTTCCCAGCAGCCGTCATGGACAAGTCGTCCTCAAATGCCATGGTCGACAGGTTCGCCAACCGGTCGTAGGCGACGCCCGTGTAAACCTTGTTTGCCTCCAGGGTCAGCCCCGGAGCCGTCAGGATCGCATCATCAACCGTGCCCCCTGCGGGAACGAGTGCGATGTCGTAGGAACCGGCAGGCACTTCCAGAAAGGAAGTGCTGTTGCCGAACGACAGGTCGTCAGCTCCGTCCAGCGCGACCACGCCTGCAAACACGTCCACAGTCGGGGCGTCCGGGGACAGGTGGATGAACCGAATCTGAGCAATAGTCCCTTCCACCTGCGCATCCAGTCGGGCGGTGGTACCGTCGGGAAACTGGACGTTCAGGAACAGCACGTCGTCGCCGTCTTGCACCGCGAAAATATTGATAACCAGACCCTCGACCATCATCGGGGTCTTAAAGATGACGTCGGGAGTCATGTCCCCGTCAACATCCAAGCCCAACGTGTATTCGCCGGCCGACAGTTCCAGGTAGTCACTCGCCTCACCAAAGTCCAGGTTGTCATAGATTTTAGCGGGGTCTCCCTCTTCGGGGATGTTCCAGATGTCCACAGTGCCGACATCCGGTGCTGTATGGACCACACGTACGCGGAAAGTCTCGGCCGCCGGCGTGGACAAGTCGTCTTCAATTGCCAGGACCGTCAGGTTCGCCAAACGGTCGTAGGCAACGCCCGTGTAAGCCTTGTTTTCTTCCAGAACCAGTCCCGCGGTCGTCAGGATCGCGTCTTCGACCGTGCCCCCTGCGGGAACGATCGCAATATCATAGGAACCTGCTGGCACTTCCAGGAACGCGCTGCTGTGGCCGAACGACAGGTCGCCCGCGCCGTCCAGCACCGCCACGCCTGCGAACACGTCCACAATCGGAGCGTCGGGTGACAGGTGGATGAACCGAACCTGGGAATTGCTTTCAACCGGAATGTCCGTGCCGCTATCCTCGGCAACCTCTGAGTCCGGCGTAGCGTCAGTCAAAACGACGTCTTCGGCGTCTTCGCCCCCTTCATCCGTAGGCGTGTCCAAGATCAGGTCAGACAAGATGACGTCATCGCCCCCTTCATCCGTGAGAGTGTCAGACAAGACGACGTCATCGGCGTCTTCAACTCCCTGATCCGTGATGGCGTCAGACATGCCGTTGGAATCGGAATCGCCGCAGCCGGCCAATGGCCCGACCGCAATCATCAAGCCGACTAGAATTGGAAACAATTTGAGAACCTTCATGATGGCCTCCAAGCCTTCCAAACCACGCTTACATCAAGCGGGCGACAGGAAACGCCCTGTCATTACATGGAACAATACTAGACATATCCTGGACGTTGTCAAGCCAAGCCAGCTATAAACTGATAATTAAATCACTTACGTCCTGCGTCACCTCCATGCCGAAACACAGCACCCTTCCGAAAACTCCTTGGATTTGTTGCGGGCCATATGTAGCATTGGGCTGGAAAGCAATTCAACGGCCGTTGACCGGGGGGCAGCATGCGCGAATGGACGACGCGAAACGGCAGCCGGGTGACTCAAGTGCTGCAAGGACGCTGCAACTGCTTCCTGGTCCGGACCGGGAAGGCAAGGATGCTGGTGGACACGGGCCAGACACGTTCCTGGAATTCCCTGCGGACTGCATTGGCTGCCCTGGGAATCGCAACCGGCGACCCGCTGGACGTCTTACTGACTCATACCCATTTCGACCATGCCGAAAACGTCGCGTCATTGAAGGACACGTACGCAGCCACGGTGTTGGTTCATCGCATCGAGGCCCCGATGCTGGCCGCTGGCCGTGGACCGATTCCGGCAGGCACTGTGGCGCCGACCCGGTTGCTGATGCGACTGGCAGGCGACCGCGCAAACGGTTGGTTCGGGTACCGCCCGGCCCAACCTGACATTGAGGTCGATGACGGGACTGACCTGTCTGACCGAGGCTTAGCCGTGAGTATCGTCCACACCCCAGGACACACTCCAGGCTCCATCAGCGCCATCGTCGACAACGAAATCGCCCTGGTCGGGGATGCCCTGGTGGGCGTCATGCCGGGTTCGATCTTTCCGCCGTTTGGAGAAGATGCTGCGCAGATCGTCACCTCCTGGGGTGTGCTGCTGGACACCGATTGCCGGTTCTTTATGCCCGCCCACGGCTCCGCGAGGACCAGGGCAACGGTCGCGCGACATTTCGCCCGTCGCGGATGACCGGCCGGCGCACTTGTCAGGATTTGATTCCCAAGCCTGCTTGATGTCTGCGCCCCCCTTGGCGATGATGGAACAAGTCTGCCGCAGCCAGGGGGACCGATGAGCCGCGCATTCGTCAAGGAACCCGACGAGGGCGAGGGTTTTGCCCTACCGGATCGACCGATCAGC
>CAZHDQ010000439.1:0-3353 GCA_964531595.1 uncultured Anaeromyxobacteraceae bacterium | reverse complement strand
TGTCGGGAGCCTCATAGGAGCGTGATCCACCCGATGGGTCTTCCCGGATTGGGGCCTTGTCCTGCCTGAGGGGTTCAGGGGCATAGATCGGGAAAGGGAAAGGGGTAGAGCCTCCCGGATTGGTTCGTGGTGATGGAGGGGGACCCCTTCGGGGCGTAGGGGTCGGAGGCGGGCGGGCGCAGCCCGCAGTCGGCGAAGCCGACGTCCGCCGGAGGCCCCGGAGCCCCGAAGGGGTCCCCCTCCATGGATTTGCGGGCGCACCCGTCGCGGTCTTGGTGCCGCGCCGGGGCATGTCGTATTGCTGGTAGATTCCCGGGGCATGGGGCACCGGGTCTGAAATCGTAGGTGCCCGCACGGAGATGACCCGTGCGGGTGGGTGCTGGTGCAGTTACGGCTCACGACCGGGCTCACCAGCGAGGAGTACGTTAGCAGCAAGTATTGGCGGCACGCAAGCCTGCTGCAGTGCCCGTTTCATCCAAAGGGCGGCTGCGGCTTCGGCCGCCACGGCACGTACCCGCGCAGGTACCCGGCCGGAGCGAGGGTCCCTCGCTTTTACTGCCCGACGGAGCACGCCACGGTCAGCCTGCTGGCTGACTGCTTCGCGTCGAGGCTGCCGGGCAGCCTTGCCTCGGTAGAGCGGGTCGTGGTCGAGGCGGAAGGGCCGGGCACGCGGGAAGCCGTGGCGACACGGGTCCGGCCGGAGCTGGAACCGTCCGGGGCCCTGCGGTGGACCCGCCGCCGGGTCCGGGCCGTCCACGCGGGCCTGCGCGCCGCCATCGGGCTGCTGCCGATGCTCCTCGCCGGGTGCACGCCCGACATCCTCTCGGTCCGCGCCGCGCTCGGGGCGGAGTTTGCCCTGCCGGTGCTGCGTGAGAAGGCCGGCCCGTACCTGTCCCTGCTCCCGCCTCCTCTCGGTTTCGGTCCCCGGCCCGAGAAGCGCCGGCCACGGCCCAGCGCGGTCCAACAACACCCGGGGCCAGACCCGCCGGCCTGACCGCGATACATCCCCCTACTGAGGGCGGAATGGGTCCGTCCGGGACGCTCCAGGAGGAGGAACGACATGGAAGAACGGCTTCGCAGAGACATCGCCCTGTTTCGCTACGGGGTGATCGCGGACCTGGTCCACGATGTGCCCGACGGGCCAGGGCTCTACGCCCGGATCCGCGAGAAGGCGCAGGAGGAGTGGCGCATCCCCGGGACCTTGCGCACCCGGGTCGCGGTCGCGACGATGCGCGACTGGCTGAGGGCCTACCGGGAGGGTGGCTTCGACGCGCTCCTGCCTCGTGGACGGGGCGACGCGGGCCAGTCCCGCGCCATTCCTTCAGACGTTGCCGACGTGCTACTGACCCTCAAGGACGACCACCGCGACTACTCGGTCAGCATGATCATCGACGCGGCACGCACGGCCGGGGTGGTCCAGGCCGACCTGGTCCTGGCCCCGTCCACCGTCCACCGACTCCTTGCGCGCCATGGGCTCATGCAGAAGGAGCCGGAGGAGCCCACTGGTAAGGACCACCGCCGCTTCGCATTCCAGAAGGCCGGCGACCTATGGATGAGCGACGTGATGCACGGTCCCGCCGTCTGCGTCGCGGGCAGGCAGCGCCGCAAGACGTATCTCATCGGCTTCATCGATGATGCCACCCGGGTCATCCCCAACGCCACCTTCGCCTTGTCCGAGAGCACCGAGGCCTTCCTGCCCGTCCTGAAGACCGCCATCCTGCGACGGGGCTGCCCGCGGCGGCTCTTCGTCGACAACGGCAGCGCCTACCGCTCGCATCACCTCGAACTCGTCTGCGCAAAGCTGGGCATCACCCTGATCCACGCCCGCGCCTACCATCCCCAGGCCAAGGGCAAGCAGGAGCGATGGTTTCGTACCGTGCGCATGCAACTCCTGCCCCTACTGACCGAGGCTGATCTGCGCGACCTCGACGCTCTGAATGCCCGCCTCGGCGCCTGGGTCGAGGGCAAGTACCATCTGGCCCCGCACCGCGGCCTCGATGGCGAGGCGCCCCTTGACCGCTGGGCCCGCGTCGCCGACGAAGTGCGTTATCTCCAGGATTCCAGGGAGATCGATGACCTCTTCCTCACCGAGGCTCGGCGCGTCGTCCAGCGTGACCGTACCGTCAGCCTCGACGGCGTTGTGTACGAAGTTGACGCCTCCCTCGTGCGCGAGACCGTCACACTGCGCTACGACCCGTCCCGCCGAGGCCGGCCCATCCAGGTCTGGCACCAGGATCGCCACGTCCACGACGCCCAGATCGTCGACGCCTACGCCAACTGCTTCGTCAAGCGTGACCGCCCCTCCTGCACCCTCGTCCCGGCCGACAAGGACGCCGCCTCGGACCCCATCGACGGGTCCACGGTCCCGGCGCCGGCACCGGGCCTCCGGCTTGCCGGCCTGGCCAACACCCATGACAAGGAGGTTTCCTGATGTACCGCAAGCACTTCGGCTTGACACGAAACCCCTTCGCCAAGGACCTCGACCCGGCCGATTTCTTTCCCTCCGAGGCCGCACGGGAGCTCGAGGTCCGCCTCCGTTACCTCCTCGACCTGCGCGGCATCGGCCTCGTCACCGGTGAGGTCGGCAGCGGCAAGACCTCCATCTGCCGAAAGGTCGTGTCCTCCCTGCACTCCGGACTCTTCCGCGTCTTCTATGTCCCCCTCTCCACCGGCAACGTCATGGACATGTACAAGACCATCGCCTGGGAACTCGGCCTGCCCGTCGAGCGAAACCGCGCTGCCCTCTATCGCGGCATTCGCAACGAGATCACCCGCCTCTGCCTCGAGGCCAAGACCAAGCCCGTCCTCATCGTCGACGAGGCCCAGCATCTCCGGTCCGAAGTCCTCGAAGACTTGCGCCTCCTCACCAACTACGACATGGACTCCCAGAACCGCCTGACCCTGCTCCTCGTCGGCCAGGCCGAGCTCCGGCGACGGCTCTCCATGGCCGTCCACGAGGCGCTATCCCAACGCATCGTCGTCCGACACCATGTCGGCGGCCTTGCCCGCGACGAACTGCCTGCCTACCTTGCGCACCTCCTCCACATCGCCGGTATCGACATCCCGCTCTTCGAGCCCCCGGCCCTCGAAGCCGTCTTCCAGGCCACAAACGGACTGCCAAGGAAGGTCAACCTTCTGGCACACTACGCCCTCTCCGCCGCCGCCATCGCCAACGCACGCATCGTTACCCCCGAACACGTCCAGGCCGCCGTCCCCGAGACCACCTGAACAACTTCCCACCTACCGCCGACTTTCCCGGATAAACCAACGCTACCACCAATCCGGGAAACAACCTCATGTCTGTCGCGGACCAACTCGGGGTAGTCAGCACGGAACTACGCGCGAAACAACAC
>CAZHDQ010000438.1:0-3368 GCA_964531595.1 uncultured Anaeromyxobacteraceae bacterium | reverse complement strand
TCGTGTGCCCAAAGGAAAGGCCCCGTCCGGCGGCTTCAAGGTCAGGTGCAAAAACTGTGGGCACGTCATCGACGTGGCGGCAGATGATGGTTCGGCGCCGTCGACCGAAAGCGACGCCCGGTGGTTCGTGGCGTCTGGAGCCGAAAAACTGGGGCCGTTTGGCCTGGATGAACTTCAACGGCGTCTGGATGCCGGGGAGTCGACTCACGACACCCTGGTTTGGCGCAAGGGATTCAAGACCTGGACCCGAATTTCGGAAGTCGACGAATTTTTAGAACGATTTGCCCCTGTGGCCGAAACGGACGACGATGCGACCCAGTTGATGTCGCTAGGCGGCGCGATGGAGGGTGAACCCCATCCGCGACCCGCAGATAGCCCCGCGGAAGAGGCCGGCGATGGCGAATCTGCGGAGCCCATGGTCTGGCAGCGACGCGAGACCTCAGTACTGTTTTCCCTGGACGACTACAAGGTCCGGAAGAGGACGCAGCAGACGCCGGCGATCAAGCAACTGGACGCCGTGATTCCGGTGGCGGATTCCGGTGGCACGACCACGCCTGCCGGGCCGTCCGGTGGGGCCAAGGCAGTTCCCAAGGTCGGCATGATTTCCCTGGATGAATCCGAAATTCGCCAAGTGGTCGATTCGCTGGCGCGACGCAAGAAACAGCGGCGCGCGGTGCTGCTGGCTGTCGGCGGGTTGTCGCTGGCGGCGGTCGTCGCCGTGGCTCTGTTTCTGATGATGCCCGGCGAATCGGAGCCCGCGCCAAATATCGCGGTGCCCGTGGCGGTCACTCCTGTGCACCCGTCTGCGCCCCCTTCGGCCCCTGCTCCGTCGGCCTCCGAGCCTGCGGCTCAAGCCCAGGCCCCCGAAGCCGTTGCGCCAGCGACCGAACCGGGCGAGAAAATCGCGGAAAAAAAGGCCGAGGAAACCCCCGCCGAGGAAGTTGTGTCTCCGGCGGCAGCGCCGGCGAAGAAGGCTGCGCCTCGGCCCGTTGCATCCCGCAAGACTCAGCCTGCGCCCGCTCCGGCGCCTGCGCCTGCGCCTGCGCCGAAGCCCGCTGCCAAGGCCGGTTCGCCGAATGTCGTTGACGCCAACACCTTGCTTGCCCAATACAAGGGCGGCGGCAAGGGAACCGGGGACGCGAAGGGGGACGACGGTGGTTCCGCCGCATCGGGCGACAGTAACCTGCCGGCGCAGCTCACGATGGCCCAAGTGGCCTCGGTCCTTCGTAAGAAGCAGGGCGCCGTCGAAAGTTGCGTCAAGTCGAACGGTTTGGCGCTGCCCGTGCGCGTCAATGCCCGCGTGGTTATCGATGGGTCAGGCAAGGTCAGCAGCGCTACGGCCCCTGGTAGCGGGGCTGCCCAGGGTTGCATTGAGGGTGTACTCCGGTCGGTCAAATTCTCGAGGTTCAAGGGCGACGCCATGACGGTGCCGTTCCCGTTCACGGTTCGTTGACGTGGCGGCCGGTTCGACGGCCCGATTTTAGTGCCCCCCCCTTTCCTCCTCTCCCACCCGGCTGCGGCCCCTTGGAGCGGTGGCTTCTGGTTGAAGTTGACGTTTGACTTAGGCACGGTTAAAGTCGCTGGCATCGGACCTTGCGGAACGGGGCAGGACGCGCCTGGGTCCTGTGGACGCGGTGGGTCCGGGATGCGTGATGGCCAGGATGCGGCATGGGGGCCTCATGAAGACTTGGGGAACGGGTATTCTCGGGGTCGTGTTACTTGGTCTGCTGGCCGTGCCGGTGGCCGCCCAAGAGGCTGAGGCCGAGGACAGCGAGCAGTACATCCGCGTGATCCAGCAGAAGCCGTTCGTCAAGGCGCTACGGCTTGAGATCGAGCCTACGTTCAACTTGCCGCTGAATGAGAACTTCACTCGGCATGTGGGCGCGGGCGTTCAACTGCGCTTCCATATCACCGACGAATGGGCGATCGGCGCGGATTACGTCAAATATTGGGGCTGGACGACCGGCCTCGGTAGCGAGGTTGGCGAGGCGTTCCAGGTCTACCCCGAAAAGCGTCTGATGGACTTCTACGTCGGCGGTCACGTGACCTACGTGCCGATCCAGGGCAAGTTCCTGTGGTTCGGAACCCTGGGGCCGGTCGTGTACTGGGACGCTTATCTGATCGCGGGCGGTGGTGCCGCCAAGACGCTCTTCGGCAACTACCACGGCTCTGGCAACATCGGCCTGGGTGTGCGTCTGGCCATGACCCAGTGGCTGACGCTGAACTTTGAAGTGCGGGACTACATGTACATGGAGAACTACGCCCACGACGACAAATTCGTGAACAATGTCGTGTTCACGACCGGACTGGGCCTGTTCATCCCGTTCAAGCACAAGTACGTTTTTGAGAAATGATGGGGGCAGGGGCTATGAAGCGACTCGCGCTGATCCTGGGGCTGCTGTTGGTCGCGACGTCGGCCATCGCCCAAGAGGGCGGCCTGGCCGACGCTCCCGCTGTTCGCCACCAGAACCTGCTGCGCAAGGGGCGTCACGAATTGACCCCGGCGTTCGGTGTAATGGTCGGCAAGTCCTACACAACCAACCTGATGTTTCAGGCCGGCTACCAGTACCACTTCCTGGACTGGCTTTCGGCTGGCCTCGAGATCGGGTACGGCGGTGTCGGGTTCAAAACCAACCTGTCGAAAAATATTGAAAGCGAGGGGCAGCGCACTGAGGACCCGAACACGTATCGGGTCGCTCGGTCCAGCATCGGGCTGCTGGCACTGGCCAAGGCGTCGCTGGTGCCGCTGGGCGGAAAATTGGTGCTGGGCGGTAAATACCTCGGCTACGTCGATTTTCACATAAACCTGGGCGTCGGTTTGGCGACGATCAATTATCAGGACTGGGAGAACCCGCCCGGGTCAACGACAGTGGGGGTGCTGGTCGGTGGCGGTGTTCGGTACTTCCCTATCAAGCTGGTGTCGGTCAACCTCGAGGTCAACGACTACATGGTGCCGCGGAAGGAAATCAAATCCGCTTCCAGCAAAATGACCCAGAACCCAGTCGTGATGCTGGGCGTGTCGTTCTTCCTCCCGCAGACCAAGCGGGGCTTCTAGGCTGCCCGGCCGCAAGGAGTACTCGATGATGTCCGCGACGAACGCCGGCCGCCGGGAAATCCGGTTGGCCGTTGCATCGGTTTGCTTCCTTATTCTGGTGCCGGCGGTGGCGTCAGCTAGCCACTACGATCTGGCCTCTATCGATCTGGTCGACGAAACCACGATGACGCGGATGGCGTCCCTGGGCATCGCGACCACCGAAGACCTTTGGAGGGCCGCAGCGCCGGGACGGCAGGCCAAGAACTTGTCACGGCGGTTAAATGTCGGCTCGGCCCAGGTCCGCGCATGGCGTGCGTTCACCGATCTGCTACGT
>CAZHDQ010000437.1:0-3375 GCA_964531595.1 uncultured Anaeromyxobacteraceae bacterium | reverse complement strand
GTCTTCGGTCCGTCCGGTCGGGCTCCAGCGAAACACAAGGTCGATGACGCCCGTCAGGAAACCACGGAATTCCTGGAAGCCCAGGTGCGCCAGGGACGATACGTAGCCCGGCGGCAGGTCCCCCTCGCCCCCTTGGGCGAAGGCTAAGGCCAGGTCCCGAGGCGATATCGTCGGGCCATCCGATCGGGCCAGCAGGCCACCCAGCGCCGGGAGGTCGAAGGACAACTCGACCAGGCAGTCTTGTCGGGGGATCTCCCGCAACGCAGGGCCTGCGTCCAGGTCGGTCCCCGGGGGTGCGCCCAGCGGGCTGTCCAGAACCCGTGACACAGCGTCGACGAACGGGGCCTCCCACTTCGGATGCAGCCCATGGAAATCGCGCTGAGCCTGGACGGCTAGTCGGATCCGCGTTTCATCGGCATCCCTGAAGCCCGTGTCCCTGGCGAGGTCCTCGAACACCGCGTGCATGAACGTCCCTGCCTCGGGTCCCCGGGGATATGTGTCCAGTGGCACCGGTTCCGCGAAATGTGCCGAGGCCTCGCCGGGCGTGGTGGGGACGAAGTCGTCGTCCATCGGCCCGATGTGGTCTTGCGCCGCATCTGCTTCGTCCTCGGGGTCGGTTGCTGTCCGACCGTTCGTGGCTCCAGACAAGCCGCGCGGCAGTTTGTCGCTTTCCGGGGTGCCCGCCGCACCACCGGCCCCGTCCTCGAATCGCTTCGTCATCGACGAGAAACTGGACCAGTGCCAGCAGGGGTCTTCCGTGTGGCGGTTCGCGGGCCATTCCTCGGCCACCGGGTCCGTCGCGGCCGGGCGCGTCATCGATGTCGGGTCGTGGAATGCGGTATCCGCCGCATAGCCTGGGTTTGGTGCAGGGAACCAGTCGATTGTCCGCGATTCCGGGTCGCCGGCCACGGTTTCGGATGCCTTAGCGACTGCTTCCAGGTGTGCGCCCAGAACGTCGTCGGTCGCGTCCTTCAAGCACTTTTTGATGGCGTCCAGTCGCTCGGCAACTGTCGTTCCTAGGGCCAAGTCCCTGGGCTGGTGCAACAGAATACCCGCCGGCGATTTATCCAGGTTTCGGACCGGGGCAGTGATCAGCGTGGTTGCGTAACGCGCGCGCGTCAAGGCGACATAAGCGTGGCGCTGCAACTCGGCGTGGCGCTCCGCCTTCGCCAACTCACGGTGTACCTTGTGCAGGGCCGCGTCCTCGGGAGCGACGTGGAGGGACAGTCGCCGGTCAGGCTCGTGAAAACGTGGGAGCAGGGCCTCCTCGGGGTGCATCGTGAAGCCGTCCCAAAGGAACGGACACCACACGAAGCCGTACTGCAGGCCCTTGCAGCCGTGGACCGTCACGATCTGGGCCGCGTCGGCGTCGCTTTCGAGCCGCAGCAATTGGGCATCTGGATCGCCTTCACTTGGTTCGCCGGTCATCTGCTGCCCAAACCACGTGATCAGTGCCTCGGGCTTCATCGACAAACGCTTCGATGCGTCGTGGAGCAGTTCGGCCAAGTGCAGCAGGTTCGTCAACCGCCGCTCGCCGTCGGACCAGGACAGGAATCGGGGCATGACATCGTGGGCGTCGAACACTTGGCGAATCATGCGCATCAGGCCGTGCTTTCGCCACGTTTCGCCCCAGGCCTCCAGGGACAGCGTCCGGTCGTTCAGCACTTGTTCGTCGGTTTGAAGCTCCAGGATCTGGTTCGCGGTCATGCCGCCGATCGACGTGGCCAGGGCCGTCCGAACGGTCGTGCGGTCTCTGGGTGCGACCACGGCCTCCAGAAACCAGCGCAGGTGCAGCGCCTCGTCGGTTTCGAAGACGCTTTCCTGGCCACGCCGGACGCAGGGTATGCCAGCTTGGCGCAAGGCGCGTTCGATGGTGCGTCCCTGGCGGTGCGACTTGACCAAGACCGCTACGTCCCGTGGTTGCACCGGGCGCATTGCGGGATCGTCGGGGTCCACACGGACCATCGCGCCCCCCGCAGGGTCCAGGAACTGCGCGATGTCGGTCGCCACCCAACGCGATGTCCATCTGCGCGCATCCTCAGCCAGGATCAGCCCGGGCGCGCCGCCGCGATCCAGTAGTGCGATCCTCAGAGGGCGCTGCGACCATGATTTCGGGTACTTCCAGCGATCCGCCAGGTGTTTTTCGGGGACCCCGACCTCAATGTATTCAACCTCGCCCGGCCGCAGGAATGGTGTCCCGTCGTCTCGCCCAGCAGCCAGGTCCGAAACGCGGTACAGGCAATTCATCGCCGCGACCAGGCGGCCGTCGGACCGGAAATTGCGGGATAGTGTCCGCTGGTCTGTGCGGTCGCGGGCGGCTAGGTAGGTGTCCAGGTCGGCGCCGCGGAAGGCGTAGATGGCCTGCTTCGGGTCCCCGACCAGGAACAGTCGCCCCCTTTCGAGGCCTGCCACTTTCGTTTCGCCTTCCGGATTTTTCGGACCCAGGAACACCCGTTCGAAGATCTCCCACTGCACCGGATCCGTGTCCTGGAATTCGTCGATGATCGCGACCCGGAACTGCCCGGCGATCGCGCGGCGCAGCACTTCGGCCGAGGCTCGGTCCGGGCGCAGGCCGTCTCGCAACCGCCGCAGCAGATCTTGGAAGCCCTGCACGTGTGCCCGCTTCTTGCGCTCTTCGACGGTGGTCAGCACGCGCCGAACCAGGCCCATCCGGAAGTCCATTAAGAACCCGTGGACGCTATCGCGGACTGTTGGTGCCAGTGCCAGGACCAGGTCCGCGGCCTCGGACAGCGGTTGCGGGAAATCCACGGGGCGTTTCGACGCCGTCCGGATCGTCTCGGTGGCGTAATAGCCGATTGTATTTTGCACGTTATCCGGCTTGTCGGGTGTGTCGTATCCCGGGTTGTAGTCGCCCAAGCGTGCGCGTTGCAGCCAGCCCGCAATCGTCTGGGCGCGCCCGGCGATCCACGCCTCTCGGAAGGTTCGGCCGTTCAATGTCTTGTCAGCGCAGGCCTGTCGGATCGCCTCGTGCGCGTCGTCGGCGTGCGCGTCCCATGTGTCCCGGAAGTCGTCCACCGCCCGGCACCAGGACTGCCAGGCCTTCGGGTCGAATGCCGGCCACGTGTGGGGGTGGATTCGGTCCAGCAAGTCCGGGTCGTTCAGGACGATTCGCGCCAGGCGGCGCACCGATTTCAGGCCTCCCAACGGACTTCCCTGGAGTAGCGCGAGGCGATCGCGCGTTTCGTCGTGGGTTCGGTTGACCCACTCGTCGAGGACGGCATCTTCGACCAGCGCCCCCAGGTCGGCCTGCAGTTCGCAGTCGAATTCAGTGCCGCTTTCGAAGGCATTGCGCAGCAGCATCCGTTGACAGAAGCCGTGGATTGTCGAAATGGTGATTTCGTCGAATGATTCCAG
>CAZHDQ010000436.1:0-3378 GCA_964531595.1 uncultured Anaeromyxobacteraceae bacterium | reverse complement strand
CGGTTACCGCGGCCTACCTGGATATCCGAAACTGGTACCTGGGGAAGAACTGCTGGCGCGCATGCGCTGGGGTGTGGCCAACGGCTACGATGAAATATCCCTGACCGGCGGCGAACCGACGATTCGACCCGATTTCCTGGACCTGGTACGCCAGGCGCGCGAAATCGGATTCCGGCGGGTCGCCATCACGACCAATGGTTGGCGCCTTGCGGAAAGCGCTTTCTTTGACCAGGCGGTCGCGAACGGTCTGACGTCGCTAGGCGTGTCGATCCATGGCGAATCGGCCGAGGTACACGACCGCGTCGTCGGCCATCCCGGCGCGTTCGCTCATGCCATTAGGACGCTGCACCACGCCGTTCAAACCCATGGCACCGAGCGGCCCGTTCGGATCAATACATTCACAGTGGTCCACCGAGGCAACGTCGAGCGCCTGCCGCAGTTCGCAGATATCTTGTACGCACTGGGCGTGCGGTTGATGATCTTCCAGCCCGCGATCCTGTCCAAATCGAACTTCCACGAGGTCGCCGCATCACGGGTTGAGTTGGATGACATCGTCGCCGGCATCCGTTCGGTCGCGATGCGTGGAATGGATTTGGGTTTCCGAGTCAAGCTGTTCAACCTGCCGCCGTGCTTGTTCAGTGACGTCCTGCCTGGATTGGACTTGGATCCCTACGAACGTGCCACGTTCCGCGAACATGATCAGGCGGCCGCGGGGGACGAGAGCGGCGGGGAAGAGGTCGGTTTCGTCCGATTGCCGGCCTGTGAACATTGCGTTTTGCGCCCATCCTGCCCAGGCATCCATGTCAGCTTGATGCCCCAGGAGGATCTGGCGTCCCATTTCGAGGAAGGCATCGCATCTATCGGCGCTCACCAGCACTCGCAACTCTGGATTCCGGGCACCGACCTGATGCGAGGCGCTGCGATCGCACGTGTCGTCCGCAAGGCGCGGTTGGCCGGCTTCACCGACGTCCGCCTGACCCATGGAGGTTCCAGCATCGCAGGGCGCGCAGCCTTCGTGGCCGCGAAGCAAGGCGGGGCCTCCGGCGTCGTCCTGGTCCACCATCCAAAAGACCCAATGTCCTCGGACCGGCTTCTGTGCCACGCCGGAAACGACGCGTTTCTGGTCGACACGTTGGCGGACTTGGCGACTGTCCCCTTGGACCCGATGGGTGTGAGCCTGCTGGTCACGCCAGACGACACCGCGCTGGCTCTGCTGGAATGCGTCGAGGTGGCCTCGGCCCTGAATCGGATCCCGTTCACCCTTTTTCTGCGAGCACCGTGGCGATACAACCAGGGTTCGCAAATGAACCTGCTCCGGCTAAGCCGATTCTTGTCCAGGCTGGCTAAGCTCGATTGCCGCCCGCGGAATGTCGTGCTGGCTACACCGTGGCCGCGGTTGTGGGAGGCGTGCCTGGCCCTGCCGGCCGCCGCCTTGGTGTCACGTGGCGCGCTGCGGTTCGACCTGACCCCTACGGTACTACCGACGTCATTCCTCGATACGCGCTATTCGGTGCTGAACTGGTCCTTGCCCCACCTGGGCGGTATGGTGCTTGACGATGACACGCGCAAGCCACTGCAGATCCGGCCGTTGCTGGCAAGATCGGTCCGTGTACGCCCGATCACACGTGAGGCACTGTTGGCAGCACGCAGGTCATATGCAGCCGGGCAAGGCGAACCATATCGTCGACCTCCCGGTCCCGGCGCCCCACGTCCCAACCCAACGGGCCGGCCATGATCGCCGCCGCATCTCGATAGACGTCCTCACCCGCAGGCCCTGGCACCAGGAAGAAGGCCGGAGTGCGCCGGCACAAAGCGTCTTCAAGTGTCAACGCGGCCTCGTTGACCACCGCGGGCAGGATTTCGACCCGCAGGAAGGGCCAGCCCTCGACCAACGGTTTCAGCAGGGAGGCGTCGCCCGAGGCCAGCGCTAGGACCTGCGATGCCTCGGAGCCGTAGTTTTCAACCAACCGCTTAGCCACGGGGTGCCGCAACGACCAATTCTGTTCCAGCAGGCTGATCGACGCGTTGACCGAAGCCTCATCGCAAAGCCCCACGCAGTAGGGCAGGGGACGTTTACGCGTGGTCGACCGCGGCACACGATGCCGTCCCATCAGGCGAATCGCCGCCTCGACCGCCTCGATGGCCATCAACCGGTAGGTGGTCAATTTTCCGCCCGCAATCGCAACCACGCCCCTGGGGTCAGTCGTCACGACATGCTCGCGGGACAATTGCGATTCGGAAACCCCAGGTTCGGCCGAAAGCAACGGGCGCAGCCCAGCCCAGGTCCCCAGAACGTCCGCAGCGGTACCCTTGAAATCGGGGAAACTGTTTCGCGCGATGTCCAACAGATACTCGACGTCCTCGGCGCTGGCGTACACTTCGTCGAACGAGCCATCGTAGTCCGTGTCTGTCGTCCCGATGACCGTGGCACCGTTCCAAGGGATCGTGAATACCGCCCGCCCGTCCACCGGGTGCTGAACCGCCACCGCCTGCTTCAGAGGCAGGCACGAAAACGGCATCACGATGTGAGTACCCTTGGTTGGGCGCAGTCGTGGTCCGTTTTTGACCCCCATCCGACCGAGCACCGCCTCGGTCCAGGGGCCTGCGGCGCACACCACGACGGTTGCCGCGACGTCGATCGCTTCCCCAGTGGTTCGGTCGGTCACCCGCAGCGATTTCAGGTGCCCGTCCTCGAAGGTCGCCTGGCCAGCCTCGCAGCGACTGACTGCGGCCCCGCCCAGACGGACCCCGTCGATGACTGTCTCGAGCGTCAGGCGACAGTCTTCGGTGATCGCGTCGTAGTAGTGCAGCGCCCCCTTCAGGCCTTCCCGACGCAGCAGCGGTTCTTCATGCAACGTTTTGACAGTATTCAGTTTTCGATGCAGTCGGTAGTTCTTGAAGGACCCCAATAGGTCATACAGGCACAAGCCCATATGCATGAACCACAACCCGTGCTTGCCCCCTTCCCATACCGGAAACAGAAAGCCCAGCGGCCTGACCAGGTGGCGAGCCAGAGTCATCAGGCGCGCCCGTTCCTGTGTGCTTTCGTAGACCAGTCCGAAGTTGTACTGTTCCAGGTATCGCAGGCCGCCGTGAACCAGTTTTGACGACCTGGACGAAGTCCCTGACGCGAAGTCATCGCGTTCGACCAGCGCAACCTTCAGCCCACGTAGTGCGGCATCCCGGAAGATGCCCGCTCCGGTTATGCCGCCGCCGACCACGACCAGATCGAATGATTCCCCACCTAACCGCGAAATTGCCTCCGCACGCTCCTTCAGACCGAATGACATGGATTCTCCGCGTTTAAGGCCGCTTCGATTGTAGTACGATGACCGCGGCCAAACAACGCGCGTCCAGCGTTGTCGGTAAGGAGGGGCA
>CAZHDQ010000435.1:0-3391 GCA_964531595.1 uncultured Anaeromyxobacteraceae bacterium | reverse complement strand
CCGGGGGCTTGCGAAAGCTCGTCTAGCGACGACGTCAGCGCCGATATCGGCCACGAAGTTCATGGCGGCCCAGGTGCCGATTTCACCGAGGTCAATTTCAACGCGGGGCTCGCGGCAGGATACGTGGACTTTGCGTCCGAACGACAACCGCTGATTGGCCCGGCCCTGGCCGCCCTGGACGCAGACGTGATCTGCCTGCAAGAGGTGTGGACTGACGAGGACAACCTGGCGCTGATCAACGCCACGAAGGCAGCCCTCCCTTACAGCTACCGCGAAGTGACCGAAGACACTGCCGGCAGCGGCGAAGCGGCCTGCACCAGCGACGAGATGGATCCCTTAGAGGCGTGCGCGACGGTCGCCTGCGACGGGGTCGACGCCGAAAACCTGGCGACGTGCGTGCTGGGCAACTGCGGCGAGGAGTTCGGCGCGATTGGCGAAACCTGCAAGACCTGCCTGGTCAGCCAGATCGGCCAACCACTGGACCAGATGGTGTCCGCATGCACGACCGGTTCAGGCGGCCAGTATGCGTACGACGGGCGCAACGGCTTGTTACTGCTGTCGAAGCACCCGTTTGCCACGACCGAAATGAAACAGTTCACGTCTTACCTGAATGTCCGCGTGGCGTTGCATGCATTGGTGCAAGACCCGCAGATGGGGATCGTCGACGTGTTTTGCACCCACCTGAGCGCCGACCTGGGCGACGTGGGGTACGGTGGGACGTACGATTCATGGGGGGACGAACAGGGTGCCCAGGTGACCGAATTGATCCAATGGGTCGAGCAGAAACGTTCTGGCGTTCTGGTCGTGGTTTCCGGGGACATGAACTGCGGCCCGGAAGGTCCCGGGGGCATCGAGGCCACGTACCCCTTGAACTACGCCAAATTCAAGACCGCCGGCTACAGCGACCCCTACGCCGAGGCCGACGACGCAACGTGTAGCTGGTGCAGCGACAATCCTCTGGTCGGCGGCGGGCCCAGCCAGGTAATTGACCATGTGCTGCTGCGCGGGTCCTGGCCAATGTCCACGGTGGACCGGGTGCTGGACGCGCCCGTTTCACTGTCAGGCAACAACACGTCTCGCCTATCGGACCATTACGGCGTGTCCGTAAAGGTCGTGATGCAGCTGCTTTGACCGCAAAATATACCCTGATCGTCGGCCGCAGGATCTGAAAAGACCCAGTGTACGGTGACGCAAGGGTTGGGACATTCCAGGCGGTGAAGTAGCCCGACACCCGGCGCAGACCAACGGGTTTCAGACCGACTCGACGACCACCCCCTCCCACGGGGCCAGCACCAACTCGGCTTCCGCAACCTCGGTGCGCCGGGCGTCGGTGGACACGACCAACGTACCGCCGGGCGCTGGGTTACGGGTCTTGTGCCGGCGTCGGGACACGTTTAGCAACACGAATACCTGCCGACCGTCCACCGTGCGACGCCAACCGACGACGGGGTACTTGATCTGCCTGGAATCGATCAGCGAAAGGTCGCCGCGGTGCAGCGCCGGGTTCGCCCGTCGGGCCTGCAAAAATCTCCGATAGCATTCCAGCAGACTGTCCGGATCGCCTGTCTGGTCGGCCACGGTTCGCCCGTCCGTACTCGCCGGAGGCGGCAGCCAGGGTGACGCGCCGGGTGGGCAGAACCCGACCGTTTCCGACGAATCCCACTGCATCGGCGTACGGCATTCGTCCCGGTTGATCGACTCGCCCATGACCGCGCGGATGGCGTCGTACACGAACTGCGGCACCCAGGACATCCGCTTGACCAGCGCATCCTTCGATTCCCGCGCCGGGATCGGCCGCTGGCTCATGCCGATTTCGTCCCCGTAGTACAGGAACGGCACGCCGCGCGCGGTCAACTGCCATGCGGCATTCAACTTCGCCCGCTCAAGGTCGCCCCGCAGTCGACTGATCCGCCGCGCCCGGTCGTGGTTGCCGAACACCCACGTCGGCAGCAGCGGATCAGGAAACAGGCGCTCGTACTGTTCGACCAACATCCTGACAGACACGGGATGCAGCGCCGCATTGAGCGACCGGAACAGGAACACCAGGTTCAGGCCACGGCCGTCGACGCAGTGCGCGCGCGCCTGTTCGATCGACGCGTTGACTTCGCCCACCAGGAACCGTCCGCCCGGAAACGCATCCACCACGGCCCGTAAATCACGCATAAATGCAATGGTATCCGGGTGGTTCAGAGTGTGATCCGACCCCTGAAACAGCATCCGTGGGTCGTCGTCCGATGGGATCAGCCGCCAAGCCATGGGGTTATCGCGAAACTCGGGGTCCTCGAACAGCGCGTTGACGATGTCCAGGCGGAAGCCGTCCACGCCGCGCTCCAACCAGAACCGCATGGTATCCAGCATCTCGGCCCTGACTTCTGGGTTCCGGTAATTCAGATCCGGCTGGAACGGCAGGAATTGGGCCCAGTACCACTGGTCCGTGGACGCGTCATAGTGCCAGCCCGAACCACCGATCATCGCATTCCAGTTGTTCGGCGGGGCCTTGCCGCCTGGCTTGCTGCCGTCGCGCCACACGTACCAATCGCGCTTCGGGTTATCGCACGACGAGCGGCTTTGAAGGAACCAGGGGTGCTGGTCGCTGGTGTGGTTCATCACCATGTCCATCACGACCCTCATGCCGCGTTCGTGGACCGCCGCAAACAGCCGCTGGACGGTTTCCATGTCGCCGTACTCGGGCGCGACCGACCGGTAGTCGCTGATGTCATACCCGACATCTCGCTGCGGGCTGGCGAAGAAAGGCGAAAACCAGATCGCGCCGACCCCCAAATCCTTCAGGTAGTCCAGTTTCTGAATGATCCCGTCCAGGTCACCGATCCCGTCGCCATTGGCATCGAAAAAACTGCGCGGGTAGACCTGATAGACCGTCGTCTCACGCCACCATTGCTCGTGCATCGGTGCCTCCAGGTCCGGTTTTACCATGGTGATTGTTGCACCTGGACGCCCCAAGCGAAAGGACGAATCGGGCGCAGGCACGCTGTTGACCGGCTCAGAACGTCCAGGAGGTCTTGACCACCGCGCGAATGTTGGAATTCGACAGGTCTTGCACGGGATTCACGGTCTGCCAGTTCGTCTTGGTCCACGAGCATTCGGCGCCGACCAGCCACGCCCCGCCGACCTTGTAGCCGACGTTGCCGTACACGGTCATGTTGCGCGTGCGGACCGGGCCCGCGGTGGCCGGGTTCAGATCCGAATTGCGCGGGTCGTCCACGCCGAAGCCAACGCCCAGCGATAGGTCGGGCATCGGCCGGCCGATCACCTGTGCCCACCCGCCCATCGCGCGGATCGACCGTGCCGCCATCGTGCCCGGCAGCCGGCCACGCGGCGGCGTGTAAAACAGTGAAGCGCCCTGCAAGACGCCCGCGAAGAACGTATTCAG
>CAZHDQ010000434.1:1298-3405 GCA_964531595.1 uncultured Anaeromyxobacteraceae bacterium | reverse complement strand
GGGCTTCAAGTTGACGCCACAGGATCAGGTCCGCCTGAGGGTGGTAGACCTGAAGCGGGAATCGTACAAGGACTGCTACGACCAGTCCTGCCAGATCGAACTTGGTAAAACGGTGGCTGCCCAGAAGTCGATGTCCTCGCGGTTGGTGCGGATCGGCGATACATGCCGCCTCTCGACGGCGATCTATGATCTGCTTACTGAAACGACTGACCGGGGTGCGACCGTAGAGGGGCCTTGCACCGAAGACGGGATGGCCCAGGCCGTGCGCCAGGTGGTGGGCCGGTTGGCAGGTTTCTCCGGGGCAGAAATCCAGGCGGGGCGGTTCGAAGGTGGAGTGGCGTTGGATCGGGGCGATGCGATCGTCAATGCGCCGACGGACCGTTTCGGTTTCCTTTTTGTGCGGACTGATCCGCCGGGTGCTGACATCCTGGTCAACGGCCAGCAGAGGGGGTCCGCCCCCCAGCAACTGGAACTGCCCGAAGGCCGTTACGTTATCGTGGCCGAGATTGGGCGACTGTACCACCCGGCGCGGCAGGAGATACAACTGACGACGAAGGGTTTCCGGCTGCTGCTGGAACTGCGTCCTGCGCACGGAACGGTCAAGGTAACCAGCACGCCGCGCGGCGCCGATGTCTGGCTGGACGGCGAAAAAGTAGGTAACACGCCCCTTGAATTGGACCGCAAGCCATCCGGAACCTACCGCTTGCGGGTGCTGTTACCCGACCACCTGACGGACGAGCGTGATCTGATCGTCACGGATGGGGAGGTGGCGACGTACCACGCGTTCTTGGTGCCTAATTGGGGCGTGCTGCGAGTCGAAAGCGATCCGCCGGGGGCCGCGATCGTGCTGGACGACGTCCCGACTGGGCAGGTGACGCCCTACCGATTTGATCGGGTCCGGCCGGGTGTCCACATCGTTTCCCTGGCTTTAGCCGGGCACGGGAAGCGTTCGGAAAAGGCGAGCATCGAGCGTGCAGGCCAGGCCGAGATCCGCGTTGCCTTGGATCCGATGCAGGGGTTGCTGGTCGTGACTTCGGCCTACGAGGACGGTACGCCGTGCGAAGGCGTTATGGTATTGGACGGGCAGGTGGTTGGGCAGACGCCGTGGCGCGATGACGTCCTGGCCGTCAAGCACGACGTGGCTGTGTTGTGTCCCGGTGGTCGCGGCCAACAGGTTGCGCGGGTGGGGCACAACGAACGCACGGATGCCGCGATCCGGGTGACGGGACGACCGCCCGGCATACAGCCTTCGCCGGCGTCGGATCCGGGCTTGGACGGCGGATCGGGCAAGGTGCCCCAGGTTGAGGCGCCGCCGCAGCCGTCGCGGCCATTGCGGGATCGCGCTGTTCGTGTGCCGATATCGCTGTCGGTATCCGAAGGTTTGCTGCGGTACGAAGGCAGTACGCACCGCTCCAGTGTGGGCATGGGGCTGGACCTGGGGCTGCGCTTTCGGGGTACCCGGTGGCTGGTGCCTGGGCTGGGAGTTTGGTGGACGGTCGAGTCGCCGGTGACGGTAACGCTGCGGCCCGGCATCCAGTGGTATTTTGGTTCGGTGCCGATTTACGTGCGGACCGCTTTGGCCGCCATGGTTGCGCCGTCGACGTCAGCGGGTTTCGTGGCAGGGCTGGGTGCTGACATTCCGTTGTGGAAGAACGGTTTCCTGGCGATGGAGGTGACGGCGACAGTGTGGTTGAGGAAGGTGGTTCCTGTGGATTTCCGGGTGGGGATCGGGCACGCGTTTTGATGACGAGGTTGGTGGCCCACCTGGGGCTTTTTGTTGGCATGGGCGAGGCGAGGATGTTCGGGAAGCTGATCTGCCGCGTGTTGTTTTCGGGCCTAATCGCTTGGTCCGTCGCCGGGTGCATCGCGACGGAGGCGGAACTGGCTTATGCCGTGGCGCGGATCGGCGGGACCGACTCCGCTGTCGAGGCTGAAGCATGTGTAGCAGACTGCACTGGGCGAGAGTGTGGTCCTGACCCGGTTTGCGGGGAATCGTGCGGGACTTGTCTGGATGGCAAGACGTGCAACGCGAGCGGCGAGTGCGTGATGGGTGCATGTGTAGCAGACTGCACTGGGCGAGAGTGTGGTCCTGACCCGGTTTGCGGGG
>CAZHDQ010000434.1:0-1198 GCA_964531595.1 uncultured Anaeromyxobacteraceae bacterium | reverse complement strand
AATCGTGCGGGACTTGTCTGGATGGCAAGGGATGCCAGGACGGCAGTTGTCAGTGTCCGGCCGGAAAGGCGGACTGTTCGGGCACATGCACATTGCTTGGTACGGACGCGAACTGCTCCGGATGTGGCGATGTCTGCACCGGTGGCAAGGTCTGTCAGGGTGGCCAGTGCTTGTGCGCGGCCAATGACCACAAGGGCTGTTGCGGAAGCGCGATATGCTGGTTTGATTCATGCGGAAACCAGGGCGAGCAGGTCGCGAGTTGTCCGTCTGGGTGTTCTGGGGGAGTATGCAAATGTCCAACGGGCTACGTGAAGGTTGCGGCCGGGGAATTCGAGATGGGGTCGCCTGAGGGCGAGCTTGGGCGTTTCAGCAACGAGAGGCAGTTCCACGCGGTTATCAGCCGGGACTTCTGCCTGAAGGCTACGGAGGTGACGCAGGGGGAGTGGCAGTCGTTGATGGGGAACAACCCGTCGGGCTTCAGTTCATGCGGGTCGACGTGCCCGGTGGAGACGGTGTCCTGGTGGGACTCGGTGGCGTATTGCAACGCGCTGTCATCGAAGGAATCGTTGACACCTTGCTACACGCTGACTGGATGTACGGGGACTCCGGGGGTTTCCGGATACGCGTGTACGGGCGTGACGTTCACGGGCCTGTCGTGTACGGGGTACAGGCTGCCTACGGAGGCAGAATGGGAGTACGCGGCGCGGGCTGGGACGACGACTGGAACCTACAACGGGACAAGCACGACCACGGGCTGCGAGGAACCGAATGCGGTGCTTGACCCAATTGCTTGGTTCTGCGGGAACTCTGGTAATAAGTCGAAGACGGTTGGAACGAGGCAGGCGAACGCCTGGGGCCTTTACGACATGCTGGGGAACGTATGGGAGTGGTGTTGGGACTGGGACGGGGCCTACCCGACCGGGACGGTGGCGGATCCGACCGGTGTTTTGACGGGCTCGGGCCGGGTGTTTCGGGGCGGTTCCTGGAACGACATCGCCGGGTACGTCCGGGCCGCGAACCGCGACTGGAACGACCCGGGCAACCGCTACTACCACCTGGGGCTGCGCCCTGCGAGGTCAATAGAGCCCTGATTCACACTGCCCCCTATTCTTGCACCCTTGAAATGATTGGGAAAAGTTCGGGCTGATCGCTGGGACATCCCCCCAAAGCGAAGTTTTTGGGTAGCACTCTGTTCGCT